>JAUPKT010000326.1 GCA_030837305.1 Thermodesulfobacteriota bacterium | reverse complement strand
GTGTGCTCTCCGATCTATCTCACGACTGTGCGTCTTGTCCAGATAGGGCTTGACAGTCTGAACATCCTCCTGATTTATGGAATCGGAACCAGGGTTCAGAGCCGACGGGCAGGGGTCCTCGCAGCGCTGATTTATGCCCTGTATCCGGTTGCTTTTTTCTATTCTTTGCTGATCCTCAAGACAACCCTTGCAGTGAGCGTGGTGCTTTCAAGCATTTTCCTGCTCCTGATCGCCATCGATTCCGGCAGTAGAAGGCATTGGGTTTTTTTGGGGCTGCTCCTCGGGTTGATGCCCTATTTGTGGGCGAACCTTGTTCTGATGCTGCCTCTCAGCATGCTGTTTGTCCTGTTCTACCAAAGATCCCCGTGGCGAAGGCCGGGTTCCCATTGTGCCCTCCTGCTTGCGGGATTCGCCACCATGATCGTTCCCGGCGTGTTGAGAAATCACGTGGCGACCGGAGAACTCGCCTTCATGAACACCCAGGGAGGAAGGCTCCTCTATTGCTCAAATAACCCCTCCAATCTCACGGGACGCTACAATGCGCCTGCTTTTTCGAGGGCCGATCCGGTGGCTTCGGAGAAAGATTTTCATGCCGAGGCAGAACGGAGGCTGGGTAGGTCACTTACGCAAAGGGCGGTTTCCAGGTATTGGGCGTCAGAGACAGAACGTTTTTTATGGGAGAACCCGGCGAAAATTCTTCTCCTCTTATATAACAAGCTCAAAGGGACCATAGGGCATTCCGAAATCCCCACCAATCACAGCTATGAAGTGGCCGCCCGCTTTTCCCCTTTGCTCGGCTGGCCGTTCCCCTTCTTTTCAATTGTTCTTGCCCTGGGTGTACCGGGGCTTGCCAATGGCATTCGGCAATCCAGAAAAGTGGTTGTTCTCCTGCTCCCCATTGCCACGACCCTGGTGACGATTCTGATCTTTTACAGCTCTTCCCGCTTGCGCATGCCGGCGGTCCCTTTTTTGATCATTGGGGCCGGGATTTACCTGTCCGTTCTTTGGGATTGGGTTCGGATGCGACGATGGGGCAGGGCATGTGTTGCGATTGCCGCATCGGCCCTCATAGTTTTCATTTCCCTGTCCATCCCATGCCCTCCCAAATCAGGCGCAGAGGAGTTCTTCCTGGCAAAGGCATATCACCACATAGGGGAGTTGGCAAAGGCAAGAGCCATGGCCGAGGCCGGGGCTGCGGCATATCCCCGTCAGGCCCGGTTTCAGGTCTTGTTGGGCATGGTCGCCACATCAGAAGATCTGTGGGAAAAGGCCATTGAGCACAACCTCAGAGCGCTTGAACTGGAGCCGGGGAATGTGGATGCCTGGCACAACATGGGCCTGACCCATTTTTTGGCTCGCAACCCGCAGGATGCCATCCGCTGTTTTGAATAGGCCCTGTCGCTGGAGGACCGGGCCGATACCCGACACTTCCTGATAAAGGCGTGTGAGAGGGTTACAGACTGAGGCGGGGATCTCATCCCTTACTTAGGCAGCTTTTGCCTTTTTAACGATTGGGTTGATCACATTCTTCAATAATATTGAAGCATTGAATAGTTCAATGCCGATTAGCTGCCCATTTTCGTCAAGCTCGGCGTTTACACCAGGCGCTATTTCAACAAATTCGTGTTCCACGCCCTCTTTTGCAAGATAGAGAACATCCTCTTTTTCATCATAAAAAACTTTGAATGGATTCATTCCAATCTCCTCCAGCGCCCTGCTTTTACCCTGTTTTCCTTCTGGTGTTGATGTGTTGATGGGGAACGTTGTTTCAATGTTGACTTGTTTCCGGTTCCGGAAGCCCAAATGCCCCGCAAATCACTCTGGCGGTTCCAAGCAAATCCGGATCATTCTCCACCCTCCGGACCGCCCGGCTCACCGCGGAGCGATCCACGTCAAGCCGACGGGCCACTTCACTCCCGGAGATGGATAAATCCCGAGTGGCAATATGGCTGATCACAGCCCGAGCTTGTGCCACCTTGTGACCCTTTGCACCGCTCAGCAGTTCCTTATGTTCAATCCCAAAATGACCGCAAACGGTTGTGATCACCCTCGATAAATCCACCCCTGCCCACTGCACCCTCATCTTTCGATCATAGGCCTCACCCGACTGTTTGGGGTTCGGGTCAACAACTGGTTCAGTTCCTCCCGGACCGCATGGGTGAGGACGGTGAACTTCCAGCAGAGCTGTCCCAGAAAGGACCGACTGTTGAAATTGAAAAAACAGGGATGGGAATTTGATCCCTTTGCCATTTCATGGATGGGGATCACTCCAGCAACCAATCCACAACAGGAACCACTCGGACCCATTTCGGGATGTCCAGGCCGCTCTGGACACTGTCCACCAGCAGCATGGCTTCACCTCTGCCCACCCGACCTCTCCCAGCCTCAAGTCCCTTGAGTTCACGGGCGAGATTGTCTTGATCCAGGGTGGCGGTTACCTGTACCAGCAGCGGCTCCGTTGCGTAAGGGAAAGCAACGAAGTCACACTCCCAGCCGTTTCGTAAGAAATAGATTTCGGCAGTCCTTTCTCTTAGGCGTCGGAAAACCAGGTTTTCCAAAAGCTTGCCTCGATCCTCGGCAAACGAAAAGTGGAGCGCTGTGGCCAATCCATTGTCGTAAAGATAGACCTTTTTGTTGCTCATTTCCCGCCTGACCAGCGCGGGGTCATAGCGGTCGATCCTCGCCAGCATATATATGCTGAAAGCCTCCTCCATCATTCGATACAAGGAATCCTTGCCAATGGCAAACCCCCTGGACTTGAGGTCGTTGTACAACTTGTGCACCGAGAATTCTTTGGTGAAAGAGCCGATGAGTCTTTTAAGCAAATATTTCATGACAACCGGATCTGAAGTCCTGTAGCGCTCAACCAGATCGCGGTAGAACATGACGTTGAAGTATTCTTGCAGGACCTGGGCTTTGAAGCGTTCATCCACCGTCACCAGCTCTGGATATCCTCCCCATAGACAATACTGTTCAAAGGCCCGGCCCACGAGTGCATTGTCCCTGCTGGATACCGGGGGCTGGGTCGGGAGGTCTTGAAAACGAAGATATTCGGCAAAAGAAAGCGGCAGAATTTCAAACGATATTCCCCGGCCCCGCAAAGCAGTGGCGATTTCCTTGGACAGAAGTCTTGAATTGGAACCGGTCAAAAAAATATGCCTGGTGATACTATCCATCACCCTTCGAACAAATTTTTCCCAATCCGGCAAGACCTGGATCTCGTCGAAAAAAATATAGATCTGGGATAAATCCTGCTCCGGAGAAAGCTCTCTGTAAGCATCAAAAATCAGATCGTTGTCTCCATCCAGGTCCAGGCGTTCATCCTCGAAATTGATGTACAGCATCTTCTGTCTGGCAATGCCCATCTTTTCGAGATCGGCCATGACCTGGAAGAGATAATACGTCTTGCCCGCACGCCTGGGGCCAACGATGGTAACGATTTTCTCTATCTGGACAGGTACTTCCAGGTCCCTGCGCCGAAAATCAGGCAGGGCAGATTGGTGAAAGTCTGCAATGATTCGTTTCAGTTTCGCTTTCATGAGCGAATAGTACGCGAATATTTTCCCATTTTCAAGGAAAATAAAGACAGTTTTTTCCTCTACAGAAGGAAAAAATAGTTAATCCGGATATATGAGGTGGGGGACGTCCTTAAATAATTCAATAACTTTTGGCATTTTTGCAGAAGGAAACGAAGGGAAGGAAGGCACATCCCAAAACGCGATTGTCCGGGTCATCTGATACCACCTTCAGCCGTGGGGAGGGTTTAAAGATCGTTGCAAGGTTGCCGATGGCCGTGATTTTTGGAAAAGGCCAGGCGAATGGCGCAGGCGG
>JAUPKT010000007.1 GCA_030837305.1 Thermodesulfobacteriota bacterium | reverse complement strand
GCTAGTGGCTATGGAGATCGAGGCGAGCCCGAGAAGGCGGTCCAAGCACGATAGAAAACCCTGAGTCACGCAATCCCAATCCCTGATCGAATACCGAAATTGTTTCCCTCTTCTCAGAGGACAAAAACTCCGTATGAGCCCCAGAGGCTGCTTTGCGGCACTATACTTCGCTCTCCGGGACGGTGATATGAATCCGCAGGATTACGGCACGACGTATTGTTTTTCAGCATCGTCATTGGACCACCGCAGCGATTCCTGAATCTCCTTCACGCCTGTTTCGGGGGCAAATCCCCCCTTGAAAAGTTCGTTGACACTGGAGACAACGCGGTCTCCCGATCTTCCTTGGGCCACAACGAGGATGTCTCGGTCATACTGACGGCCGAACTCTTGAAGATATTGGAGACATGTTCCGCACGGGAGCAAAGGGGTATTGAGGTCGGATACCACTGCAATGGCCAGGAAATCGCTCTCCCCGTGTATGACCGCATGATTTATGGCGTTCCGTTCCGCGCAGACCCCCAACACCGGTATCAATGATTCGGTGTTACAACCCTCAAAAATCTTCCCGTTTCTGGTTACAACGGCTGCACCGACTCGAAATCTGCTTAGGGGGACGGACGCGTTGACCTGGACTCTCGAGGCAACGGCAACGAGAGTTTCCAAGTCCCACCCCTTGTCCCGAAACTCTGCAGATTCCCTGCTTTCAATAGTGTACATGGCAAACCTGGATACCACCCGTTATCCCAAGGGTCAAGTTTCCAAATTCTCGCCAAGCCTCCGGTCAGGTTGAGAGGACATTTCCTGGGCCTGAACAACTGTCTTCAGATTTCTACTAGACACTTGCAAGATCCGGCGATATAACGCCTTCTTCGTGAACACCGAGTTTTCAGGGCGTGCAACGCTTCAGAAAAGTGAAAGGCAAAGAGAATTGAATATCTTGAGAAAGTTATATGATTGGGTGCTGACCTGGGCATACAGCCCCTATGCGGTTCCTGCCTTATTCGTCCTCGCGTTTGCGGAATCGTCTTTCTTCCCCATTCCTCCCGATGTCTTGCTCATGGCCTTGGCTATCTCGATTCCGAGCAAATCGTTTTACTATGCTTTGGTTTGTTCCATCGGTTCCGTACTTGGGGGGATTCTGGGTTACGTGATCGGATATGAATTTATGGAAGTTGTGGGTAGCCGAATAGTAGAGATTTACGGCTTTTCCGAAAAATGGGATTATGTCGGGTCCCTTTACCAAAATTACGCAGCGTGGGCAGTGGCTGTCGCCGGTTTCACGCCCATTCCTTATAAGTTGTTCACCATAGCGGCTGGTGCGTTCAAGATCGATTTCGTCACATTTGTCGTCGCCTCTGTACTGAGTCGTTCAGCAAGATTCTTTCTCGTGGGCGGTCTCATTTACCTGTTCGGGCCACCGATTAGGTCGTTCATTGATAAGTATTTTAACCTTCTTGCCGTTGTTTTCATGATATTATTGATTGGCGGGTTTGTGCTCATTAAACAGATCGTCAACTAGGCAGCGAAACGGTCGTAAGGCAACGCTGACCTGCCTCGGAAAAATTCATGCGGACCTCATTCCGCGAACGGGAGTTCAACCATGTATGTCCCCGAAATATTCAAGGTATTTATGCTGGAATATCCTGAGGTCGCCGATTCATTTAAGAATATTGGCGACCTTTGTTCCGGCGCAGGCCCCATGGACGAAAAGACAAAACATCTCGTCCAACTGGGGATTGCAGTAGGCGGAGAGTCAAAGGGAGCCGTCCGTTCACATGCAAGGCGAGCCCTGGAACTAGGAGCAAAGCCGGAAGAAATCATGCAGGCGGTCCTCATGTCCGGAACGATGATAGGGTTTCCGGGAATGATCGCAGCGTATGGATGGGTGAAGGACGTGCTTTCTGCCGGCGATTGAGAGTTGGAGCTATAATCCCCCAAAATGGAGCAAGGCCAGGGACACTGGGCCCACGCTTCCATTGTCCCTGACCGGTGATTTGAGATCGGAGAATCCTACACGCTCGGGCATGTCGCCTTCATCATTGAAAGGAGCACCAGCAAAACAATTTTGAAGGAGCGTTACCTACCGCGCCAGACGGGTTTTCTTTTCTCGAGAAATGCCTTGATTCCTTCTTGAGCATCTTCTGCGAGGAGATTCAGCGTTATGACATTGGACCCGAAGTCGTATGCCCGGACCTGGTCCATCTCTATTTGATGATAAAAGGCCTTCTTGCCGACACTCAAGGTGAGAGGGCTCGCTTCTGCAATTGACCGGGCCAATTCCAGCGTAGTCGCCTCGAGTACATCATCGGGGACTACCCTGCTCACGAGTCCGAATTGTTGGGCCTCCTGAGCCGTCAGCATTCGCCCTGACAGCAACATATCCAGAGCAATCTTAGGTCCGATGTTGCGCGAGAGAGCGATCATGGGAGTTGTACAGAACAGGCCTACCTTGACGCCGGGTGTGCCAAACCGCGACGACTCAGCGGCCACGGCCAAGTCGCTCTGAGCAACGAGCTGACAACCAGCTGCAGTGGCAATTCCGTGGACTTGAGCTATTACGACCTGGGGGATTTCATGGAGCATGTTC
>JAUPKT010000325.1 GCA_030837305.1 Thermodesulfobacteriota bacterium | reverse complement strand
TACGGATCATTGTGGACACCTTTTGCCAACCAGTTCCCGATTCCGTTCAATACCCTTCCGCCTCCTGAGAATCCTGCCAACACTATAGAAGTATTCTCCTTCTTGATATGGGGAAACTGCAACCTGAAAGACCGAAACACCTGATTGATGGCTGCGAAAAGCCTGTCAGGTCGATTCCCTCCTTGGGAGAGAGATTTCCAGCGTTCCGAGCTTCTTGTCTGCGGGAGGACATGTGGACCATCCACGAATCCGATGAATAGAAAAGGACGATCTGGTCTTTTTTCCACTAACAATTCAAGTTCTTTGCGAAAAGCGTCGTAATAATCTTTGGCATGCATCCCATGGAAGAACAAAATGATTTCAACCGCATTATGTTTACGGAAATCGTAATCTCCTACGAGCCATACATAGCGCATTTCTTCTGCCCACGGAGCAATTCTCCATCGCTGGTACGGGATTTTCCCTGAGTCACTTACCAGGAGTCCATTGGAGTCCGTCATTACGCCAATGTGAGTCTGCTGCTTAAGAAATGGAGATTTCGAAAGGAGAGTACAGGAACTCGCCAGGAGGAGAGTAATACTGAGCATAAGAAACAGGGAAAATGACACACCACTTCTGCGGGCCGCTTTTTGGGTCAAGAGGTTACGAGCGCGGTGTGTTAAGTCCCAGAGCAAAAACATGGGGATGAAAATCCCTCCAACCGGGATTTCCCTCCCCAATGCTCCAATTGTAGCAATGATGGGGTGCTAATGTCAACGATACGCTGCCAGGCTGTTGCCACGCTTATGTCCTGGGCTCACAATAATACCGGAAAAAAGTGTCCATGATGAGATTTATGGTTTCTTGATTAACGTGAAAGTTCTCCCTGCCCTCGGTGAACACCGGCAACCCCATCATGGGTCGATAGAGATTGGCCACTTCAAAGGCGGGAAAATAAAAAACATTGTCGTAGATTGACGCAAATTCATCTGCCGCCGCTCTGAGCGTCGCCTTTGAGTTACAACTCGCACTGAGAACATCGCAGTCATCTCGGAACGTAGCCCACAGGTTCACCGGCGACACTGTCACCACGATCTTGCATGCAGGGTTGTGGGCAAACAGCAGATCTCGTATAAAACACAGATTCTCCAAGTTTTCCTGATACCTGCTCACACGAAACCGATATCTGCTCATGTCGCCGCCCTCATTAACATAGGGTCCTGAAGGAAGACAGATGACCGATCCGTCTTCCTCATCCTCCCAGATCTCAGTAAGCCCGAGGGTTAGAATGAGAATACGAGCCGCTTCGAGCACTTTTCGCGAGCAGAATCGGTGATTTTTGAAATCGGCTTCCGCCTTATCAATGGAATCGTAGAGAATGATCCTGCGGTACGGATCTTGAACAACTTGGGAGACGGGAGCAATCCACCACCTTAGGTTGGGAGACCATTCCAGGAAACTATATTCGAATATTTGTCTCATGCTGAAGGTATTGTACAGGCGTTCCCATGCTGCTCCAGCGTGAATGGATGCAGGATGATGGGTTTCTTCTCTCTGATATGCAAAGCCTTTTTCGATAAGTACCTTTTTTATTTCTCGAGCAAAGCAGGATCCCATGGAGGTAATGGGGGTTTGTTTGTCGATCCTGACACTTTGTTGAGCGGGTGCGGGATAGTTTCCGTCCGGCGGGGGATTGTCATACGAACCCGGCCATACTTGCCAGTGCTCAAAAACATGTACGGGATGCACGTCTGAAACAGCCATTTTTTCAGAGATGAACCTTTCATGCAAAACAGGATTGCTCATGCCCCATATTTGGCCAATCTCAAAGCATGGGCAGACACCAGGGGCATAAGAGACGTGGCGTTGAACTGCCCGAGCGCGCCCTTGAGGCACTGGGTCTCGCCAAAGCCCGACACATCGGGATTGAAACGGATGAATTTTTGAGCCCATAAAAGAGTCGGCACTGGATGCCAACTATGTGATCGCAAGACCGACGGCGTAGAATGATCACCAGTTACGACCAAGATGTTCGGTTTGAGTTCAAGAATCTTTGGTATTATTTTATCGACCTTCTCGATCTCGGACACCTTTCCGTCGAAGTCTCCATCTTCTCCTTTGCTGTCCGTATATTTGTGATGCACAAAGAAGAAATCAAAATCCTCCCAATGACCATCCAGAGCTTGGAGTTGGTCATCAAGATTGTTGAGTCCCTCAATGACCCTCATTCCCACCAAGCCGGCAAGACCTTTGTACATGGGGTAAACGGCCAATGCCATCGCCTTGAGTTTGAAGACTTCGAGAAACGTGGGAAGACCGGGTTCTTTGGCCCACCCTCTTAAAGTAACCATGTTAGCCGGCTTCTGGTGAAGAATTCTCTCTCTCACCTGTTCCACCCAGAGATTTACGAGCTGAGCTGTTTTGACAGCCTCGGGAGATTGATCAAGAGCTGCCACCGCCAGCGGCTTCAACCCAATCTGCTGAGGATCTGTTTCGTTGAGGGCTGCGGACAGATTTTTTCCGCGCAGAATGAGAGCAAACCGATAATCTCTCACCGGCTTTACGATGATCTCAATCCCGGGGAGCCCTATGTCTTTGACGAGGTCAACCATTCGTGAACATTCTGCCGTGGAAATCCTGCCTGCGCGCCGATCCGTGATGATTCCTGCTTCATCAACGGTGCAGAAATTGCCTCTCGCCGCGACATCCTCATCGGTGAGCCGCTCCCCTATTCCCACAGCCTCTAAGACTCCCCTGCCGATCATGTATTGTAGCGGGTCGTAGCCGAAAAGCCCCAGATGCCCCGGGCCACTCCCCGGTGTAATTCCGGGTCCGATGGGATGCATCAACCCAACCATTCCGGTGCGGGCTAGGGCATCAAGATTGGGGGTGATGGCCGTCTCCAGTTCGGTCCGTCCTCCCACGTCCTGAGCAAGTCCACCCAATCCGTCGAGAACCAAGTAAACGATCTTGGTCGTATTTTCCTGGGAAAGCCCTTTCATCAATTCAAGTTGATTCATGCGCGTATTCCTCCACTCAACAGAAGCATTCTCTAATAGGGAAGCATATAACTACCGTGTCGACAAGTCATCCATGTTTTTGACCATGTGCGCGTCACGCAAAAATCACAATCATGATGAGGCCTTCGGTCAAGGACCACACCACGGCGTCATGGGCATGGCACGAGTGTGGCTCGAACGATTTCGTTCTTTCGACATGGATGCCGCATGGCGTCTTGTCCAATTTACAGAGCCCTGAATTTGTGCTAGGAACGTGTTGACCAAACGGCCGCTATCAGGGGTCCTCAGAACCTGGCGCCACGTTTCGTAACAACATCCCGGTTAATCCAGCCACGGCAGAATTAGGAGCATGCGCTATTCACAATAATATGACCACCGCAAAGTCGTATCTAAAACTGCTCAGACCTTCCCAATGGATCAAGAACGGCTTCGTCTTCATGCCGCTGATTTTCAGTGGACACCTGTTCATGGCTCCTGATTTCCTGAAAACCCTCGAAATGTTCGTGGCCTTTTGCGTGGCCGCTTCAGCCACCTATATCATAAATGATTACATGGATATAGAGCATGATCGAATGCACCCACGCAAAAAGAACCGGCCTCTCGCCAGAGGGGACATCTCGCCCGGCTCGGCGTTGGTCATAGCAGCCGTGCTCGTGGGTGGGCTTTTCGTCATCGCTGCGTACTGTCAGATGCCAACCATGGCAATGCTCTCCCTGGCCGGTTACCTCATCCTCCAGGTCGCGTATTCAAAATATCTTAAGCATATTGTCATCGTAGATGTATTTGCGCTCTCAGCAGGCTTCTTGTTACGCGTTGCCGGAGGAGCGGCAGTCATTAATGTATCCATCTCAAGTTGGATCCTCTTGTGCACTTTTTCGGTGGCCGCTTTCTTGGCTCTCGGCAAGAGACGGCATGAGGTGCTCATACTTCCTGACGATGCCGCAAATCACCGACCTGTGTTGGAAAATTACAGCCCGGTGTTTCTGGAACAACTCCTCCAAGTCGTCACAACCTCTACTTTTATCTTTTATTGTTTGTATTGTGTGCGGAGCACACCCGACATGGGAACCAGTCCTGAAAGACTTATGCTGACAATCCCTTTCGTGACCTACGGCATATTTCGGTATATGTACCTTATTTATCACAAAGAGGACGGAGGCTCTCCGACGACTTTGCTCTTGACCGACCCCCCCTTGCTCGCATGCACCGTGTTATGGCTAATGGCTTTTGTTGTGATTATCTATCTGTGAATCTCGGTGACGCGCGGGAAGACTTCTTGTATCAAGGGCATCCGTGTGTTCGAGAGATTCTCTGTGAAGCATTGTGCTCATTGGAGACCATAAAATGAAGAAAGCTCTCTACGCAGTTTATTTCATTTTGCTTGCCGGAATCGGTGTCGTTACCGGCTGTTTTATTCACGCGCAGCGTGTCAACCAGACCACCCTTATGAGCGGAGTGGCCTTTGTGAGGGAATTGCCTTACGGAGAACACCTGGTGGGCATCATAGAAACCACGGTATTCTCGTATCAAGAAAAGAGAGACCTGGAGAAATATCGAGAGAAGCATGAAGGCCGAATACAGATAGATCCAGAGGTATTAAAGAGGCACAAGGAACTCTACCGGGAGCCTCAAGGAAAGTGATGTAGCTTAATAAATAAGATAAATTAAATTGATAAGAAAAAAATTAAAACCATAACTTGACAAAGCACATCCAAGATGTTAGCGAATCTTCCCGAAGCCTGGGCTTACGGGCTAACGTCGGTTTCCCGACATGATCCTCCACCACCAGTTACAGCAGGAAAACGCCATGAGAATGGACAAGTCTGCCCATGATATTGACCCTTGCACTATCCCCGGAGAATTTAAAGAGAATTACCGTTTTTTGAGTGAACTCATTCGCTGCCGAGACAAGAATTATTCAATTTGCCAGGGACTGGCCTCGTTGGGAGAGGCTAACCTGATGGCTTCTAGAGGGCAACTCAACAGGCGACAGCTCAAGATCGTGAAAGACTTCTTCTCCGGCATTCACCAGAGTGATGGTGATGGCGACAGCCTGCCCGCCCCGGTGCCTGAGGAGTTGGAAGCTTCCATAAGGATTCGCAAAAGGTCCACTTGGCTTCCGTGGGAGGCTGAAGCCATACGCAAGATCGAGAAGTGGCGTGAAGATGCTCATTTTATTCTTCAGAACAGATCGGTACACCATTCTCATGGCTCATCAGAGAATCTCTCAGCCCTATCTCGGCAATACGTCAGGAGCGTCGCCGCCAAACGCGACAAGAACAAGTTTTGATCTCTAAGATTACCTCGCATGTCGTTTTAGCAGAGAAAGCCATTAAATCCCCTATCTGGTCCGTCTCCCCGATTGAGCGATGAGATCCCTCATCTTTTCCGACATGCGACACGCTTCGGGGTCCGTGCTCAAGTCCTCCACCGAGTACCGCATTTTCGTGACCCAGTTCGGGTGTTCCGCTGTAGTCCCGGGAAAATTCTGTTGCCTTGAATCAAGAAACAGGTCCTCTTGGCTTATGAGAGCCAACTTCGATGGGGTCTGCAGCACAAAACTCAGCACCGCCGTGTGCAGTGCGTCTGTGGGATGCAGTGACTCCCAAGCTGGATGAGCTGTCTGATGATTAAGAAATCCGTCCTGGAAAAGTCTTTCAATGATATTGCCCTTGAGAGTGGTTCTATTTTCCCGCATCGTTAATTCTTGAGTCTCATCCACCAAACCCATCTCCTTGCGTAAGTCAATGTCGCGGTAGGACCAGAAGCCGGCAAGGGTCGGTAGATCGTGGGTGCTGATGGACACGAGTGCAGTTTGAGGATACTCGCGGAACGACAGTTGTTTGCCGCGTTGGTCTTGTTCAAAATAGAAGAGTCGATAGGAAAGAATCCCTTTTTCCATGAGCCTTTCCCGCAGACCGGGGGGGAGGGTCCCAAGGTCCTCACCCACAATTACGCATCTGTTTTGAACACTCTTGAGGGCCGTGAGTCGGAGCAGTTCCTGCTCGTAGTCCTTGACATATACTCCCTCAGATGGAGTCTTTCCCTGGGGGATCCAGAAAAGATGATTGAACTGCATGACGTGATCTATACGCAGGGCCCCAGCATGACGGCAGTTTGCATCGAGATTCTTGAGGAACAAATCATAACCGGAACTTCTTATTCTTTCTCTGTTGGGTGGCGGAAAACCCCACTGTTGGCCACGTGGTGCAAAGGCATCGGGAGGGGCGCCCACACTGAAACCATCGTGGAAGAAATCTTGCCAAGCCCAGAAATCAGCCCCGTTTCCGTCAACCGCCAGGGCCAGATCGTTATAGAGTCCCAACCGCATTCCTTTTGAGATCGCATGATCCTGAACGCGCCCCAATTGAAGATCCAGTTGCCATTGGACATACATCCAGAAGAGAACTTCCTCCTCATGTTCTTTTTCAAATTGGCTTACATCCTCATCTTCCGGGCACCGAAAACCCTGGGGCCATTCTCTCCATGTCTGAGCAGAGGGCATGTTTTCCTTGAAAAACTCCCTTAGTGAACAGAACAGGGCGAAGCGCCTCAGACTTTCCCCTTCGGACGATTTAAATTGCTGAAATTGGTCCCATCTCTCGTTGGACCCCTCTCCACCGGCATGATTTTCGAGAAATGTCCGAAACACTGCTTTGAGGGCGTCGAGTTTAAGCTGGGCAACCTTTTCGTAATTGACATGCTCTTCGCCCCGCAGTCCTTGAATCAAGGTTTGGCTTGCGGGCAATTCCACAAAAATTCTCGCTCGTTCCGATTCTTGGAAATCCGGAACAGCCGGAACGTCGAGATAAATAAAGTTCTTGTACAATCGGCTAGAGGGCAGATACGGACTACTGTTGAAGGGTCTAGCATTGAAAAGGTCATGCAGAGGGTTAATCCCCAGAAAATCGGCGCACAGTTCGTCAGCCGCCCAGTCTATGGCTCTTCGAAGATCACCAAAATCGCCTATACCCCAATTGTTTTGTGAGCGGAGGCCGTACAGGGCAAGCGATATTCCCGCCAGTCTTTGGTCCCTCTCCAATTCCGGCGGCTCGTAACACTTTTCAGGGCATACGATACAGTGCACCTCACCCGTTGCGCGGTGGGCACCAAAGTCCGCTCCGACCCCATATCGATATACCCCCTCCTTGAGTCCTTTCGGATAGGGGACACGGGCCGTCAAGGTCCCTTGCTTTCGGAGTGCGTCCATGCACACATCTTTGCAATCCAAGGAATATTCTTGAGGATTCACGAGCCCGGAGCACTCAGCAAGCGTCACATATCCTTCAAGGCTGATCTCGCCTTCGACGGCCCCTGAAGTCTTTAATTCGACGATGAACTCGTTGGGAGGGGTCTTTGCCGACACAACAACCACGGTAGGACCGGCTTGGAGAAGATCCTCTCGGAGAGAGATGCCTTTTATTGCCAGAATGTTTGATATCGTCTGCTTGCCCGCGTGGTGAACGCAGCCCTCGGTGTCCGTGTATTGCGACTCGATACCCAGAGCCTCTTGCAGCATATGAAGGATCTCATGGTCTATAATAAATCTCACGGTTTTTCATTGACTCCCATATTGTTTAACAAGTAATCATAATGTAAATGTACCGGCAGAATCCATCCTTTTTGTCGAGAGCGTCACATCATTAAGGTGCGGGAGAAAACTGTCGCTTGTCATGCGACTACGGCAGTAAAGAGAACGGAGATCATGCATGGATTTTAGGCTTACAGACGAGCAAAGACTTATCAGAAAGGCGGCCCGGGACTTTGCTGCCAAGGAACTCATGCCAAATGTGAGAGAGTGGGAAGAGACTGCCACTTTCAGCAGGCGCACATTCAGCAAAATGGGCGAGCTGGATTTCACGGGTCTTTACGTCCCTGAGGAGTTTGGGGGCACGGGAGTCGGTCGTCTCACAGCCGCTTTGATTTTTGAGGAGTTGGCAAAAGGATGTTTTGCCACAGCGGTGTATGTGACTGTCCACAACATGGTGACGAACCTTATTTACCAATACGGCAACGATGGACAGCGGAAGAAATGGGTGGAGCCATTGGCGCGAGGTGAAAAGCTCGGTGCATATTCACTTACAGAGGCCGAGGCCGGATCGGATGCTGCCGCGTTGACGACATCCGCCGCGAAAACGGATGGAGGATATGTCATCAACGGAACAAAGCTCTATGTCACGAGTGGAGAGGTTGCCGATATATATGCAGTGATGGTGAGAACGGACGACTCGCAAAAACAAAAAGGTATCAGCGCGGTGGTTGTGGAAAAGGGTACTCCGGGGTTCTCGTTCGGCCCTCATGAACCCAAAATGGGGCTCAATTCGAGTCCCACCACGGAACTGCACTTCAATGACTGCTTTATTCCGTCGGAGAACTTAATCGGGGAGGAGGGCAGAGGCCTAAACATTGCGCTAACGGCACTCAACGGGGGAAGAATCAGCATAGGCGCCTGTGCGACCGGATTGGCACTACAGGCCCTGGATTATGCCCTGGGGTATGCTCAGAAAAGGCAGCTATTCGGCAAAGCAATCATAACATTTCAGGGGCTTCAGTTCCTCGTGGCAGATCTTGCCAGCGAGATTGAAGCGTCTCGACTCATGATCTACCGCGCCGCCTGGCTCATGGATCAGGGAGAGCCATGCGTCATGGAAGCAGCCATGGGAAAGAGATTGGCCACTGACACCGCCATGAGGGTCACAACCGAGGCTGTTCAGATATTGGGTGGTTATGGATACATGAAATCGTATCCCGTGGAAATGTATATGCGGTTTGCCAAAATTGCCCAGATATTCGAAGGAACAAATCAAATACAACGAGTTGTCATCGCACGGGAACTGGGAAAATACAAAGGCGGTAAGAGGCCTGACACGTATTAGAAGTGCCTGCTGTGAGGAATTGAGCGGACATCCATGAGGGATGTCAACGTGAGAGAAAGAATAGCATACTCAATCATCTTGTTGTCAGATTCACAATAAAGCGAGGGTTCGCGGGAGAGTATTTATGGCGAAAAAAACAGAGAAGGCCCAAAGCGCTGGTGACCGAATCCGAGAGATGCGAAAACGTCTCAACCTGGACATCAAACAGCTCTCTGAGAAGACGTGTCTGGATGCGGAATACCTTGAGGAAATAGAGGCAGGGGCGGTATCGCCTCCCGTAGGCGTCTTGATCCAGATTTCCAGGGCCCTAGCCGTGGACTCGGCAGCACTCCTGGCCGAGGAGAAGCGCCTCGAGAGACGCCAAAGCTACCGGAAACGCACCAAGGCATACTCCTATAAGAGTTTGACTCCCGATGCGGAAGACAAGCATCTTTGGGCCTATTTGGTAAGTTTGGATCCTGGCAAGGCTCATGAAATGGTGGAATACAAGCATGTGGGAGAGGAGTTTGTCTACGTGCTGGAGGGCAAAGTCGAGATCCAGGTGGGTGACAACGTTCACCAGCTAAAAAAGGGTTCCACTCTGCACTTTAACTCGAGCATCTCCCATAATTTGAGAAACCTCAGTACGAAGAAATCACAGCTTATTGTGGTTGTTTACACTCCCTAACGTCTGAACGGTTTCGACGGAGAGGGTCACAAATTCAGTGTATGGCCACAACTCCGGGGTGACCAGACAACTCAGTGGTGACGGGGTGAGGTCGGCTTTCTGGTGATCGTCTCCGGTGGAACATTTCAGGGCGTGACGTGTCGGTATCAAATAGGGTTTAAGTGAAAAGCGTGGCCCCATACATTCGAAGCTGATGAGAGCACACCGTGAGGCTGTGCAACCGAGTGAAAGGGCACGAACAAAGCACGATAACCCATATCCATACCTCCTTTCACGCCCCGAGCCCCACTCGGGGCTTTTTTTTGGCCGCATGTAATTGACCTCGGATTCCGTAAACATTTAATATAGATCTTCCACAGGTTACGAAGAGACAAGAAAGGTGAGGAGGCAGTATGAGATTGAGCGGTCGAGCGGCAGTGGTCACGGGGAGCAGTAGGGGTGTGGGCAGGAGTGTAGCCTTGGCCCTTGCGGCCGAGGGTGCGGATGTCCTCGTGAATTTTACATCGAATGAACGAGCGGCAAATGAAGTGGTTGACCAAATCAAGTCCATGGGAAGAAACGCGGTAGCAGTGGGTGCTGACGTTGCTTCCAAGGGTCAGGTGGACGAAATGATGGCCAAGGCGAAAGAGGCATTTGGCCATTTGGAAATACTCGTGAATAATGCAGGATTCACAAGACCGGCCATGCTCCACAAAATGACGGAAGACCAGTGGGATGCGGTGGTGGATGCGCACCTGAAGGGTCCTTTTTTGTGTATGCAGGCGGCAGCCAAGTATTTCCGGGAGCAGAATTACGGTAAGATCATTAATGTCAGTTCCGTGGCAGGATTAGTGGGCACGGTCGGCCAAGTCAATTATTCTGCGGCCAAAGGGGGCATTCTCAGCCTTACCAAGAGCGTGGCCAGGGAGTTGGCACGGTACAACGTATGTGCCAATGTCATATCGTTGGGCATCGTTGAGACGGACATGACGGAAAAGATACGGACCGATGAAAAATTAAAAGAAATATACATGAATCGCATTTTGATGAAACGTTTCGGGACTGCGGGGGACATTAGCCCCGCCTTTGTATTTTTTGCAGCCCCCGAATCAGATTATATTACCGGTCAGGTCTTGTGTGTCGATGGAGGCTACGGAATGATTTAGGGGGCCGCAAAAAAAAGAGCAGCAAAAAATCTTGACTTGACTCCGGTCTTCTGTTACAAATTTTGTGCAAAATACAAGTCATTGAATGGACTGATAATACGGACAATGGTCGAGGCAAAGGTTGTCCCCAGGTCTGTCGGAAATGCCCTTCGCAGGAGGAAAAAGAGCGGAGGATTTGATAGCTCAAAGGGGCTATTAGGCGCAACGAAACCGGTGCCAGGCAAAAAAATAGCTTGACATTCGGTGGTTGATTTGATACCAAAAATACATTCCGGGCTTTATCGGATTTTTATCCGGGAATGTTTTTACGGGTCTCCCGAACGATGGTCGGGAGGAACTGTTGAAAGGAGGATTGAGGGTATGGTTAAACGTTTGTTACTTCTGAGCCTCATGGTTCTCGCATTGTGCGGCGCTAGCGTGGTGATATCTTCCGCTGGCGGCCCCGGCGGCGGCGGTCAGGCATTTATGCCGCCACCTCCGATGATACCGCCGGTGTGTGGACCGGCCCAGACAAAGTATGAGATGAAAAAGGAGGTTATCACTCCGATACCCGCTCAGTTGAGAAGGGTGAGAGTGGTTGCTCCCTATCTCGCCGGAGTCGCATGGCCGCGCAAACCGTTGGCATTCTTCTCTAACCCGCAGACTTTCCCCACGGCAATCCCAGTAGGTCGCTACGAGTGGCTGGTTCCCATTGTGTCGGAGATCAAGAACGAGCATTTCGACACCGTTATGGATCCGTGCTGCAAGAGCCACAAAGTGCCTCGTTGCGTGTGGGTGAAAGCCAACTACATCAAACAGCAGTGTGCACCACCTGCGTGTGGACCAGTGTGTGGACCAGTGCCCATGGCACCTCCTCCCCCCATGCCGGCTAAGGTGAAGAAGTAAGGTTGCTGCGAGAGGCCTAAAAGAAGAAGAGTTCCTCAGATATAATGAATTGTCGAAAGGAGGATTAGGGTATGGTTAAAAAGATAGGAATTCTCGGATTCATCCTGGTCGTCGTGGCAGCGGCGGGTATGGTATGGGCCGAGACATATACGGGGTCGATCCCTGCACCTCAGCCGATGGTGGTACCGGCAGCAGCTCCAGCTTGTGTTGGACCGAACTGCGCGCCTCCACCACCGCCCAAGGTTAAGGCGGCACCCGCAAAACTGAGAACGTCAATTCAGGTCAAGATGTCTTATCCAGAGCCGGCTCCGCCACCCATGATGTACTGTGGCCCGGCTTGCGGGCCTCCCCCGATTCCGGTGGCGGTGCCCATGTGGAGATTCATCGTTCCTTGGCCGCCGTTCGTATACTACCTGCCCGTAGACTAACGAAAGGCATACAATCGCACCGAAAAGCCCCCTGCAAAGGGGGCTTTTTTGTTCGTATTATGAGCAATAAGAAATGATCGTTATTCCAGCCATTGACCTCAAAGACGGACAGTGCGTGCGTCTCAGGCAGGGCCGATTCGACGCGGTGACCGTATTCAACCCTGATCCTTCTTCCCAAGCGCGTGCCTGGGAAGATGCAGGAGCAGCGCGCATCCATGTGGTTGATCTCGATGGCTCCGCCTCGGGTTCCCCGGTCAATCGCCACGTCATTGAACGCATCGTCGCGTGTGTAAGCGTGCCTGTTCAACTGGGAGGAGGTATTCGAGACCGCGCAGGCGTCAAAGGGTATTTGGATTTGGGCATCGATACCGTGATATTGGGAACCTTG
>JAUPKT010000324.1 GCA_030837305.1 Thermodesulfobacteriota bacterium | reverse complement strand
TCGTGATGATGTCGGACTGGATGGTTTTTTCGCAGCTCGTCTAAAAAACAGGTCCGATCAGTGTGAACAATTTGATCAATCCGAGGGACTTCCCGGAGGCTGATCTCTCTAAAAATGCTTCATTGCTTGACTTGCATGTTTTGGCATAAGGCTTGCTATGTAAATGATCGACAACGACTCCTAACCATACCCTCTTAGCAATCCTCCTTTTACGGATTGCTTTTTTTTTGCCTATCGTCATATTGGAGAGCAGTGTGATCTCACACTGGGCCACTCGCTGGACAACGAATGAGACGGACAACACTTCCAGATCAGTAGAAGAGAGAGTTTTTTGTTATGATTCCACCCAACCTCTCCGTTGCACAAACTCAGGGAAAAGCGAAATCTTAGTTGCATGGGTGATAAACCCACCGGGTTTTTCAGCTCAAAAAATCAATGCTCATTAAAAAGTTAGGGAGATCGAGATGTACGAAGGAGGATGCGTCATGAGGTCGAGAGGAATGGCGTTCGTAGCATTTATGGTGGCCGTGGTTTTCTTGGGCAGCGTTTTTTCATACGCGGCGGAGCAAAAACCGTGGCGAATAGGAGTCGCCGTATCGTTGACCGGGATTTTCGGCAAAGACGGCAATCTAGTGAAAGATGCATACAATCTTTGGAAGGACGCGATCAATTCAAAAGGGGGCATCAACGGCCATCAGGTAGAACTTATTTTTTACGATGACAAGAGCGACCCGGCGACCAGTGCTAAATTAGTTGAGCAATTGATTGTGAGCGACAAGGTAGATCTTATCTTGGGAGGGTTCGGGAGCGATGCCGTATTTGCCGGCAGTGCAGTTGCCGAAAAGTATCAGTATCCCATGATCAGCGGAGGGGCCAGCTCGAACAAACTTTTTGAACGGGGATTTAAGTATTACTTTGCAACTCTTGGGAAAGCCACGGAAGAAGTTCGGGGGTGCGTCGAGTTAGCAAGCGCGCTGACCCCTAAGCCCAAGACGGCTGCCATTGTGGGAGCAGACATCCTATTCACGTCATTGGCGTGCGAGGGCTATAAGAAGTACTGCGCGGACAACGGCATCGAGGTAATCCATTTCGAACTCTTTCCCATGTCCCTGCAGGATTACAATTCCTTGTTGATGAAAGTGAAAAACAAGAATCCGGACATGCTGCTCGTGGGATCCCACTTGCTGGTTGCAATGAGAACCATCAAGGCATTGAAGGAAATTGATTTCAGTCCCAAAGTCGTGGCCTTTAGCTATGGTCCTACAGTGCCGAAGTTCGTTGAGGACTTGAAGGGTGACGCAGAGTATGTGATTGCGGCTTCTGAATGGACTCAAAATATGCCGTATCGCGGCCCGATTTTCGGAACTGCCAAAGATTTTTACGACGCATATATTGCGAAGTATAATAGAGCCCCTGACTACGTGGAAGCGGCTGCGGCAGGCGGAGCTGTTGCTCAGCAACTGGTCATTCAAGAATTGGGTTTGAAACCGCCTCTTCAGAAGAACGATAGAGTAACGATCATGGAAAAGCTTCATGCAAGAACCTTCGACACCTTTTATGGAAAGATAGAGTTTGATAAGGACGGGGCTAACGTTGCGCATCCTCCCGTGGCTGTTCAGATTCAGAACGGGAAGCTGATGAACGTTTTCCCTTTGGAATATGCTGAGTCGAAGATTAGGTATCCCTTCAAACCTTGGAAAGACAGGTAGTATCTGATGGAATTACGGAAGCTGGTTACTGTCGTAGAGGAGACCGTGACCGAAATGGGCCGGCCGGTGGATCCATCTGCCAGGAAGTGTGCTGCCATCGCTGTTGTCAAAAACCCTTATGCGGGTAGATATGTCGGAGACTTGTCCGAACTCATGGATACGGGAGAGCGTCTCGGGAAGTTGCTCGGTGAGAAATGTGTTGAAGCGCTGGGCATATCCCCCAGGAACGCGGAGAGTTATGCCAAAGGATGCATCGTTGGCCTGGACGGTGAACTCGAGCATGCTGCCGCCATCCTACACCCGAAGCTTGGAAAACCTTTCAGAGACGTTCTTGGTGGGGGTTTGGCCCTGATTCCTTCTGTGAAGAAAAGGGGCCCGGCCGGCTGCACCATTGATGTTCCGCTCAATCACAAAGATGCAGCATTCATCCGCTCTCATTTTGACGGTATGACGGTCTCAGTGCAGGATGCTCCCTTCCCAGACGAGCTGTTGATCGTTTTGGTGGTTACTGATTCAGGAAGACCACTGCCGCGGATCGGAGGTCTCACGAAGGACCAAGCAAGATTTGAAGACGGTCTTCGCTGAAATTCATCCTGGGGAGAGATTTGAAGGAGGGGCCCGGCAATGGCTCCTAATCTACGGCTTGGGAGAGTTTATCGCCGGAGTGAGGGACGGAGAATGAGTATTCATGGCAATATTGTCTGAGATTAGCAACCATTACGGTGTGTTGAAGAATCTCATTGGCGGAGAATGGGTAGAGTCCACTTCGACTACAGTGGGTGAAGTGACCAACCCAGCCACCAATGAAGTTATAGCGATGCTCCCGGCTTCGACGACCGAGGAGGCATTGTCTGCCGTGGAAGCGGCCAAATGCGGTTTTGAGGCTTGGCGAGAAGTCCCGTTGCGTGAAAGGGCAAAAATGCTCTTTGACCTGCGCCAACGATTCGAAGAGGACTTCGACATCCTATTCAGGGTTCTTACTCAGGATCACGGCAGGACCATCGCTGAATCTCGGGGGTCCGTTCGTCGGTGCATTGAGAACATAGAGTCAGCGTGTTCCGCAGCCTATGGGTTGGCTGGGCGGAATGAGCACATTGATTCTTTAGCCAGTGGGATAGACATGTGGTTGACCTGGGAGCCTTTGGGCGTTTTCCTCATTGTAACCCCAGGGAATATTCCCATGCACGCGTGGTCGTCTTTCGTGCCGTACGCCCTGGCAGCGGGCTGTTCTGTTGTAATCAGCCCAAGTCGCCAAGACCCTGTGGCAGCCGAATATATTAATCGCACCGCCCTGAAGTGTGGCTTTCCCAAGGGCGTGATTAACATGGTCCATGGGGGACGGGAAATTAACAAGTCCATCCTCTCATGTCCACAGGTTCAAGGACTTGGATTCATCGGGTCGACTTCTGCAGGTCGGGAGTTGTTCGAGTTGTGCGGCAAACTGGGCAAGAACTCTTCTATTAACGGAAACGGCAAGAACCACGTTGTCATAATGCCTGATGCGAACTTGGATCAAAGCGTTGTCTATTTACGACAAGCATTCGTCCTTTAGCGATTCCTTTGGGTATGAGAAAGAGTGTGCACACAAGACTCAAAACGACGC
>JAUPKT010000323.1 GCA_030837305.1 Thermodesulfobacteriota bacterium | reverse complement strand
GGGAGGGCGACGTGCGCTTATTGCAAGGTGAAGGCCGTGGGAGGTTTCGGAGAAATACTTCCGACGGAGACGCCTCTCCTGACCAAGGATGAGATTGCGGACAACATCCGGTTGTCATGCCAAATCATGGTTCGGAATGATTGCGCCATAGAGATTCCTGCCGATTTGTTCAGTATCAGAGAATTCAAGGCTATCTTGAGCGCATGTGAGGAACTGACTTACGACATACGGCTCTTCAGATTCTCGCTTGTGGATCCGGACATCATAGATTACAAAGCGGGTCAGTACGTTCAGTTTCAATCTCCGGAATATGGTTCTGTGTCGGAGTCTGTTTATAGAGCTTATTCCATGTGCGGGTTGAGCAGTGACAACACGCACATCGAATTGATAGTGCGGCTGGTTCCGGAGGGTATTTGCACCACCTATATGTTCTCTTTCCTGAAGACAGGAGATCCTGTGACCTTTACTGGTCCATTCGGGGACTTTTATCTTCGGGAATCGGACCGGAGGATGATCTGCGTTGCGGGCGGATCCGGAATGGCTCCCATACGAGCAATTCTGCTGGCAATGAAACCGGAGGAGATAGAGCGGCGTAAGCCGATTTTTTTCTTTGGGGCTCACTCAAAGAAAGATCTCTTTCTTGTGGAGGAGTGGCGGGCATTTGAACGAACCAACCCGGACTTTCGTTTCGTTCCGGCACTGTCCAATCCTGACCCAGAAGACAATTGGGACGGAGACACAGGCCGAATAACAGCAGTGATTTCGAAATATGTTCCTGATGGACAGGATTGCGAGGGATACCTGTGCGGGAGCCCTGGCTTATTGAATGCCTGCGTGGACGTATTGGTGGGATTGGGAGTGCCTGAGGAGCGGATATACTATGACAAATTTAGTTGATACTCCAAAGAGTGCCACTGCTGACCCGGTTATGGCTGCAATCGAAAGGGAGTTGCGGAAAGGCAATTTCTTTGTGGGCGAAGAGCGTTCCCTGGTCCAGTGTCTTCAAGATGATGCCGCCCTGGTGTCTCGGTTGGGGCTTGACCTGATGGACATCACGTCGCGGCTGAAGCGTTATTTCGAGATGGGCAGGGCTGGTTTGGGAGATCCTGTTCTCGTTGACGGATGCGTGGAGGTGATCGTACGGGAAGACAGGGGCATCATGGCATGCCCTTGGGGAGATCACTATGCTGCGCCAAAGGCCGTGGTTGTGGCACGGAATATCCAGACGGGCACGGTTATAACATACTCATTGCTCGCCCTTCATCTTGTGAGCGCCCATGGTTTTTTTCAGGGAAGGCACAGTCCTTTTCGGATTGATCCCTTTATGTTGCGTGACTTTTTCAAATGTGAGGAGCTGTAGTCTTTTTTTTTTGCTCTCCCAAACCTCATCATTTATAATTGCGTTGACTTTCATGTGTCTGTTATGATAAAAGAAAATATAATCCACTTTCGATAGTACGTGGTGGCATTGTGAGAATGCGTGTTTTTTTGTGGACCATGATGATCGGCCTGATGGCGTCATGTCTGGCGGGATGCGGTGGTAAACTTGCCAGCACCGGCTTTGCTCGCGTCACCGACGTGTCTCCCCAAGGGGCCATCCGCATGCAATATGGCAGCGGTGAATCCTCCTGGAAGAAAGTTGATCCAGGCAACGTGCGCAAGGACACGGTCACTGCTATGAAAAACCGGTTGAGCCCCGCCAAATACGTGGAGACAAAAAACGGGAGTACATTGACCTTTGCCGATGGAGAGACCATCGTTTACCAGGACTTAAACTAATCCGGCTTTTAGAACTTTTCTCGTCGCCATTCCCTTGCATCTTATTCATCAAAAGAGCATCTATAGTGTTGTAGAATTAGTTTGAAGTCAAAGGGTGACGTACCTGTCTTATTACGGAGCTTGCACCAGAGTTTGCAGGGTATCCTCGGGAAAAAGAGAGCCGTTAGTGGGACTAGGCCTTATCACTGTGATTGCTAATTCTGATACGGTCATAGAGGAGTTTCGATAATGCCGATTTACGAATTTCACTGCTGTGATTGCGACGATACGTTCGAGAAGCTGGTTTTTGGACAAGACTCGGTTGTATGCCCAAAATGTGGCGGGGCAGTCGAGAAGCTCATGTCTTGCTGCAACTTCAAGAGTGGAGCGGGCGATTTCAAGACGTCCGGGACAGGCAAGTCAGGTTGCAGTACATGCTCTTCGACCTCATGTGCTACGTGCCACTAGATTTTTACCTGAAACGGAGGTGACACCATGTTGGATAGCGACAGCCCACACAAGAGATTGCAGGAACAGATTGACTGTCAATTGGAGGTAACTCCGCAGGCCGTGCTGGAGCAATGGAAGCAGGCCGGCTGGAATGAGGAACCGGGAACGGACGGCGATGAGGCCCCGTTGAAGTTGATGGCCCTGTTCATTCTGGAGGCGATAAAGGAGCGTTCAGTCCGTCTTACCGTTGATAAGGACAAGGGCGCCACCATTTACGGCGACAAGACATACTCGCTCGAGGGGGCTCCACCCCATTTCATCGCGCGAGGTTTAGAAATTCTGAGAGAGATTGCGGGGATGGATGTGCCGGGGTCCACGGGGAAAATAGTGTTGGGTATTAAGAACGACAGCTTGGAATTGATCGTACAGAAGCAGGCTGGGCTTCACATCATAAATATCCCTGGTATTTGAAAGGTGACCCGCAGTCGGCATGGCCGAATGTAAGGAAGACAGGCTGCGGCTCGGCTGATCAATTCTCGTCTTTGACTGGATCTTGTTTCGCCTCATCAGGCTGTGGTTTCATTTCCTGGATTTCGGCGATGATTGCTTCAAAATCGGGGGAAAGGCACGCGTTGATGAGGGGAGTGCCGCACATCGGGCACACATCGTGGCTTTCAAATCTTACCCACTTCTGGGCATTGGTGTCATAGGCTGCCACAAAAGACACGTATTCGATCTTGCATGGGCAATCCGGGCATCCTTTAATGCACCATGTCCCAGAATACCAAGTAGTGTCGTGATCAACGTTTTTCTCTGTTTCCTCGGGGACCTCGTGGAGTGCACGGTTGAGGAATTTACGCCAGGCTCCCCTTAATTCGTGGCCAAGATTCCGAGAAACCTCCAAGATTTTGACTTCCATCGATCTGCCCCTGCTCGAGGAAAACCCCTGTCAGTTTTGCCTTTCATTCCATAGTCCCTCCCATTCAAATTTCCAAGATTTTTTTGGTGTTGACGGCGAAATTTGTTTCCAAGGAATATTCGTGGAAACCTGAATACATTTTTGGCAGCGAGGTTGATTTTTTCAGCAACCCTGTTAGATTGTAGCCTTTTGTAGCGTGGCGTGCATACGTGCGCGATGCTGTGGGCAGTCCCCGAAGGACGGCCGGAGGAGATGAAATGGACTACAAGGACACCCTGAATCTACCCAAGACAGCTTTTCCCATGAGGGCAAATCTGCCCAAAAAGGAGCCGGAGACTCTCCAGAATTGGGAGTCGATGGATATATATGCGAAGATACTAGAACGTAGTTTGGGACGGGCGAAATATATTCTGCACGATGGCCCGCCCTATGCCAATGGGCACATCCATTTGGGGACGGCCTTGAACAAAATTCTGAAGGACATGATTGTCAAATCGAAATTCATGGCCGGTTATGACTCGGATTATGTTCCCGGCTGGGATTGTCATGGTCTTCCCATCGAGCACCAGGTAGACAAAGAGTTGGGACGCAAGAAGCATGAGATGACGAGTGTGGATGTTCGTCGTCACTGCCGCAAATATGCAGAGCGGTTTATAGATGTTCAGCGAGGTGAATTCAAGCGTCTCGGTGTTTTTGGTGAGTGGGCGGATCCGTATCTCACCATGAATTACCGATATCAGGCGACCATCGTGCGGGAGCTGGGGAAATTTTTTCAGCAGGGTGCCGTCTATCGTGGCAAGAAACCAGTTTACTGGTGTGCTTCGTGCGTTACTGCCTTGGCTGAAGCTGAGGTGGAATATGCAGATAGCTCAACGCCTTCCATTTATGTTCGCTTTGGGGCTAAAGATGATTTTTCGAGGCTTATACCAGAGGCATCAGACCGGTCCGTCTATATGGTCATTTGGACTACCACTCCGTGGACCATCCCTGCGAATCTCGCCATTGCGGTGCATCCTGACGAGCGCTATGCCGCAGTGGAAGTGGGAGACAATGTTTACATCGTGGCAGAGCGCCTTGCCGCAGTGAACATGGAGATCTTTGGAATCAAAGATTACAAGATTTCACGTGTTTTCCAGGGAAAGGACCTGGAGGGGCTGACGTGTGTTCATCCTCTGTATGACAGGCCCTCCGTGATAATCTTGGCGCCTTTTGTAACCTTGGACACAGGCACCGGGTGTGTCCACTGTGCGCCTGGACATGGTCAGGAAGATTACGAGGTGGGACTTAAATACGATCTTGAGGTGTATGCGCCGGTTGACGAGCACGGTTTGTTTACGGACGAGGTTGATTTCTTTCGCGGAAAATTCGTGTTTGACGCCAACAAGGACGTGATTGAGAAGTTGAACGAAAAAGGGGCTTTGATGGCGTCAGAGCTGATGGACCACAGCTATCCGCATTGTTGGCGTTGCAAGAAGCCCGTAATTTATCGTGCGACGCACCAGTGGTTCATTTCCATGGAGAATACGAAACTGCGGGAGAATGCTCTGCAGGCCATTGACAAAGTCAGTTGGATACCGAGATGGGGGCGTGACCGGATCTACGGTATGATTGAACACAGGCCTGATTGGTGCATATCCAGGCAACGCTGTTGGGGAGTGCCCATTACAGCCCTGAGATGCGCTGACTGCGATTCCGTCGTAGCGCCGCCGGAGCTTTTCGAAAAGGCCGCTCGTTTGTTCGAAGAAAAGGGAGCGGACGTGTGGTTTGAAGCAGACGCTCAGGATGTTGCTCCCGAAGGTTTGCGGTGCGGTTCCTGTGGAAGCGGCAGTTTCATTAAGGAAACCGACATCCTGGACGTATGGTTTGACTCAGGAGTGAGTTGGGCTGCGGTCTGTGAGGAAAGGCCCAGGCTGGTCT
Organism: Thermodesulfobacteriota bacterium; assembly: GCA_030837305.1. GTDB lineage: Bacteria > Desulfobacterota > Desulfomonilia > Desulfomonilales > Desulfomonilaceae > JAUPKT01. The sequence goes on along the minus strand of JAUPKT010000323.1, from coordinate 890 downwards.
TCCCGACGAATATGTATCTGGAGGGGAGCGATCAGCATCGCGGTTGGTTCCACAGCGCTTTGCTCACGTCCGTTGGGACCAGAGGACGGGCTCCGTACGAGGAAGTACTCACACACGGATTCGTCGTGGATGGACAGGGCAAGAAGATGTCCAAATCCCTTGGCAATGTTGTGCAACCCCAAGAGATAATCAAGAAGTACGGGGCCGACATCCTGAGGCTGTGGGTATCCGCGGAAGACTACCGGGACGACATCAGGATTTCCAATGAAATCCTCGAGCGCCTATCGGAGGCTTATCGCCGGATTCGAAACACGTGCCGTTTTCTGCTGGGGAATTTGGCGGATTTTGATCCGACGAAGGATGCTATCAGCCTTGACCGAATGACACAATTGGACCGATATGCCCTTGATCGTTTCAATCGAGTAATTGAGCGGGTGTGTACGGCGTATGGGCGTTTTGAATTTCACGTGGTTTTCCACACCCTGTACAATTATTGTACGGTTGATCTTTCATCGCTCTACTTGGATATTCTGAAGGATCGTCTGTACGTAGAAATCGCCGGTGGAGACCTAAGGAGATCGGCCCAGACTGTGCTGCACATCATCCTGACCGGACTCGTGCGCCTCATGGCACCGATTCTGACTTTTACTGCTGAAGAGATTTGGGCGGCGTATGGCAGCGCCCAGGGCGTTATCCCGAGCGTGCACATGGCGGACTTTCCGGAACCCATTCAGGAGGCACGGCTGTCGGATGGTGAGTCGGATGAATGGGAGCTGAGACTCGGGCTCAGGCAGGAAGTCTCCAAGGCACTTGAGGAGGCCAGAGCCGCAAAGACCATCGGCTCATCCCTGGAGGCCAAGGTATCCATAGAAGCCCCCGAGAAAATAGCC
>JAUPKT010000322.1 GCA_030837305.1 Thermodesulfobacteriota bacterium | reverse complement strand
TACTTTGTGGGGGCAAATAGAATATTTTTGAGAGACGGTGATAATGCACAAATAGGGCCTGAAAAGAGAGAGATAGGGATCCAAAGTCCTGTACTGCAGTTACAGGGACAGACTCGTCGGTCATCGGACTGGTTACTCAGGCTGCAAGCATGGATCAACCTACCTCAAACCTACCGTCATGACTGGCATCGTCAAGACGAGCTGTACAAACCCCAAGCCTGGGACACCAAGGCCGGGACCGCCGGCGCAGATCTCTCAGCAGGATATTTGCTCGGTCTTGGGGGCTTCCCCTATTCGGCTGCCCCGGTAGTGGGATATCGATACGCGAATTTTCGATATGATTCGACAAAAGTCCTGGATTCTCAGGTCACTTTCGACGATCGGATACAGGTTCACATACCATACATAGGCGTGTACTACGACAATTCAGATTTCGTGAATTCCGTAGTGAAACTCGACCTTCGCACTTCATTATTGACACTCGCCCAAATTGATTCCTCCGGCAGTCCGGGGGCAAGACCGCGCTTGACAGGGAATTCTGTTCTCGGGTTTTGGTTTGAGGCGATGTTCTCGTGGAACGTTAAGATCTCTGAACGCGGCCGTCTGGGATTTTTTGCCGATTATTATTATCTCGAATTGACGGGAGGCGTAACGGCTGACCGGAGTGGCGAGAGTACTCGTTTTTCTCTGGATTCTAAGCTGAACACCGGCGTTGCCGGCATATCTTTTTCATATCTCTTCTAAGAACCCACAAGAATATATGCAATTAATTCCTACGGTAGTGAGAAAGTCCGCTCCAAGAGCCATATATAAATTATGGTCTTGTTTTTTTTAGCCATTTTGGTATAATGATTTCATACTTATACCATCATAGGAGTTATCAAATGCGTTCTCTACTCGCAGCAGTAGTGATGGTTCTTGCCATGGTAATTGCAATGCCTCCGAGTTCCTTCGGTGTCGGGTACTACAGAGTGGGTGTGGATGAACCCGTGTGCTCCCCTCTTGTGGCGAGGGGGATCGTGCCTGACACACTCAACCTGCTGACGGAGGCCTTCCCGGTGAGACATGTCGGTAACGCTCTGGACAGGATAGCCATGGATGTGAGAGCGCTGACGACCCAGGTTGGACAACAACCTGAGGCTGAGATTGCCATGGCAACTGCTTCGAAGAGGGATTTGCCACCGGAGATCGAAGCGCCGGCCAAGGTGGAAAAGAAACCGGTGCCGCTGCCCAAGGTTTCCAAGGACAAGAAACAGACCAAGGTGACCGCGAAACCCACGGCAAAGAAGAAGCCGGTGAAGGCGCCACCCAAGGCCCAGTAACCAGACTTTCATTCTCCCGGCCCAGATGACCGAGTGGCGTGTGGTGGTCGTGGTTCGGATACATCCACCCTGTCAGTTACTTGGTCATCGGGACTGAGAATGTCCATCAAATCTCTCTGAAAAATCTTTCTGCCTTTTTCTTCGCGATGGTTTTCTTCGCCATTTCCGTTGCAACCAAAATCCTTGCTCGGGTTTCAGTCTGAGCCACGCCTCAAATACGTCGTGAAATTGTTGACTCACTGCCAGTAAGTTGTCTCGGGGATCCCCGGCAAGGTCAATGCGCACTTCTTCTCCGAAAATACTGTGATAGCGTCCATCATCACATCGGTATGTACACAGGGGGATGACCCGTGCCTCTCCGTCGATGGCGAGCTTGGCGAATATCTCATTGGCTGGAGCCGGGGAGCCGAAAAAATTTACAAAGACCCCCCGTTCCACGTCACCACGCTGATCCCCGAGAAATGCCACAATCTCACCTTCTTTGAGAGCCTGGATCATTTTTTTTGCCACTCCCTTATGGGGAAATGTCTTTATCCCGGTTTCCTCGTCTGTCCCCCCACCTCGGCTAAAGAAGTACCGTGATAGAAAGGGGTTTTTGAGTCCCGTGACAATGAGGTTTGTTTTAATGCCCAGGAATTTCGTGGTGGCCGCACTGATTTCGAAGCATCCAAAGTGAGATGCAAGAAGACAGATGCCGTGGTTACCAGGCATCATGATCAAGTCGTAGGGAAGCTTTCCGTCAATGATGATTCTCTCGTTGCAATCTTCCTCAGTCCATTTTCTGATGCGGAAGAATTCTACGGTAAGGAGGCCAAGGTGTTCGAAACTGGCTCTTGCTGTTCGGACAATCCAGTCCCTTGATCGTTCAGCTCCAAAAGCAATGGTGAGGTTCTCTAAGGCGGCATTCCGACGGTCCCATAACAAAATGTACACCAGGCGTCCTGAAACTTTTCCCAAGGTCATGGCTGCTTTCTCCGGCATCATGCCCAACACAATCTCTATGAGCCGAACGAGCAGGAAAGTCGAATAATCAAGAAACGATCTAAAATTCACTTCAGTGGCCATGCCCGTCCCTCGGTCGTGTTTCTGAACCATATCGCATGAGAAGCGAGGGTCAACTAATCTCGGAGGTTGAGAGGATCACCGCTGGGCAGTCCAAGCTCTTGCGCTCTCAGGGCTCTTCGAACGAGCTTGCCCGAACGGGTTTTCGGCAGTTCATTTACAAATGCAATATCTGTGACTGTTACTTCGGAATGCAGATTTGTCCTGACGAACGCTTTGAGTTCCTGATTGAGCCGCGAAGATGCCGTGAAACCCTCGTTCAGGGTGAGAAAAGCTTTCACTGTTGCCGGACCCATAGTCGTTGCCTTTGAAATCACTGCCGCCTCAGCCACAGCAGGATGCATTCTCAAGACGCTTTCTATTTCGTACGGACCTATGAATTCCCTGCCGGCTTTGATCAGATCGTCATTTCGGCCTTGGTGATAAAAATATCCATCCTCATCCGCGATAACCATGTCTCCCGTAAGGAACCATTCCTGGAGAAAATACCGGCTGAAACGCTCCTTATCTCTCCAGATGGACTTCATCATGGCCGGCCAGCCTGCTTTGAGGGCCAGTTGTCCGAGGGTGAACGGCTGGAAAGGATTCCCTGATTCGTCCACGACTGCGGCCTGAACTCCGGGGACTGGTCGCCCCATCGAGCCGGGCTTCGTTGGTTCACATGCAAAGTTTGCTATGCAAATCATTCCCGTTTCAGTCATCCACCATGTGTCATGGGGAGTGTGCTTAAGGTTTTCCTTGACCCAATAGAAGATTTCCGGGACCAGGGCCTCACCCACTGTAGCGATGTGCTTCAAGCTGGAAAAATCGTATCTTCCGGGAAGATCGGCGCCGGCAGCCGCTAATTTTCGAAGAGTCATGGGAGTGGTATACCAGTTTGTGACTCGGTAGATCTCCAAGGTCCGGTACCATGTGGAGGCGGAAAAAGAATCCCCCTGGACTACCGTGGTACACCCGCAGAGCCAAGGAGCAAAAGCTCCGTAAACCGTTCCCGTGACCCAAGCTGGATCACAGTCAGTCCAAAGGATCGACTCGGCGGAGAGATCCAGCACAAATCGTCCTGTCATGAGGTGGCCTATCATGTCGTGATGAGCATGCACGACCCCTTTGGGAGGTCCGGTGGAACCTGAGCTATAGAGCAGATACAGGGGAGATTCCGGAGGCAGCTTTTCGGTTTCAAAGGTGTCCGGCATGCGTGCGAGGACTGATTCAGTCACAACCTCCCAAGGAAAAAGCCCAGGGGGTTCACCGGACAAGATGAGCACACATTGAACGCCTTTCATGCCCTCCGGAGACAGTTTTTCCACGAGGTCTTCCGTGGTGAGTACGGCCAAGGGCTGAGAATCGAGCAACCTCCAGGTCATTTCTTCAAAAGCCAATGAGGGATAAAGAATTGAAAAGATTACGCCTATCCTGGCACACCCCATCATGGCAAAGTAAATCTCTGGAGACGGCGGCAAAAGGATAAACAACCGGTCCCCTTTCTTAAACCCATGCCGTACGAGGAGATGAGCCCACTTGCAGGATTCCACGTACAGATCGCGATAGGAATATCGAACGGTTTTTCCTGCTTGTTCAAAAATCAGTGCAGTTTTTTGTGCATGATGTGGGTTTTCGGCCCACCGGTCTATGGCATAATGGACAATATTCGTGAGGCCGGCACCAATCTCGGGAAGTTCGTCCTCAATTTGAGACCAGGAAAAATTCTTGTACGCCTCATGATAAGATCTCAGATTGGCTTCAGAATTTTCAGGTCTAATTATTGCCTTTATCATGACCACGCCTCACGTGAATAAGGATTCTAAAGGCCTCAATCCGTCCATATCCCAAATTTTTCATGAATTATCCTTGCTTTCTTGACGATTTCTGCCGCCTTTTGGGTCGTCACGAGAGGAATCCTGTCCCTCCGACCCGGGAAAGTCAAGACTTTGAGCACCTCCCGCACGGACACAGAGAGAGCATAATTGTCGTATCCTCCTTCCAGAGAAAAGAGAATTGGTGCACCCCTCGCTCCTTCACTGAGCTGCAGAATGATCTGGGTCAACCATTTGTACGATTCCTCAGTCAGTCTTGTACGACCAAGTGGATCGCGGTGATGAGCGTCAAATCCGGCCGCAACAAGGATGAGCTGTGGTCGAAATTTCCTCACCACGTCTCCGAGGACATCTCTGTATACGTGAATGATATCATTATCTTCTAGTTCCTTGAATACGGGTATGTTTACCGTGTATCCCACGCCTGGGCCTTCACCGGTTTCATCCCAGTCGCCCGTGTGAGGGAACCATCCCATGTAATG
>JAUPKT010000321.1 GCA_030837305.1 Thermodesulfobacteriota bacterium | reverse complement strand
TGCGAAGACCTGGTCCGGATATGATGTCCAAGAGCTTTACACGCCTGATGATCTGGCGCAAAAGGACTACAAGCGGGAAATTGGTGATGCTGGAGATTACCCCTTTACTCGGGGCCTTCATAGAAACATGTTTCGTGGTCGGTACTGGACCAGGCGCGAGGTAGTTGGAATTGGGTCTCCGGCAGACACACACGAGCGGGCAGCTTTTTGTTTCGAGCAAGGAGGCTCGGGACTGAACACCATCGCAGACGTTACCTACGAAATGGGGCTCGACGTTGACCATCCCTGGGCGGAAAACGAAGTGGGTTTGACGGGGGTAAACATCACGTCCGTCAAAGATATGGAGACCCTGGTTGGTGACATTCCACTGGACAAAGTGAGTTGGTCCCTAATTACCGCCTCGACGGCGGCTGCAGCTACCATGGCTCAATACGTGGTCGTGGCTCAGCAAAAGAATTATGACATAAGCCTCCTGCGCGGTTCCATCCAGAATGACCCTATTCATTTCCGATACTGCGGTTTTAGGCCCGCTTGCCCTTTGGATCTCTCCGTAAAGCTCGGTTCAGATGTCATGGAGTACTGTACGAGACACATGCCCAAATTCTATTACACCACAGTGAATATGTACGATCTGAGGGAACAGGGCATTAACGCCCACCAGGAAGTGGCGTACGGGTTCGGGATCGCGATGTGCTACATCGACGAATTGCTCAGGCGTGGCCTCCATATTGACGACTTTGCTCCTCGATTTACCTTTTACGTTTCATGTCATGTGGACTTCTTTGAAGAGATAGCCAAGATCAGAGCAGCGAGGCGGATGTGGGCAAAACTCATGAAGGAAAAATACGGGGCGAAAGATCCCAGGTCAATGCAGTTCCGCTTTGCCGTTCATACTGCAGGCTGCTCGTTGGTACCGCAGCAGCCTCTAAACAACATCGTTAGGATTGCCTATGAAGCTCTAGCTGCGGTTCTTGGCGGAGTTCAATCTTTGCATTGCTGTTCTTACGATGAGCCGATGTGCCTCCCGACTGAAAAAGGGCATCTACAGGCGTTGAGAACGCAACAGATACTTGCTTATGAAACCGGAGTTACCAACGTGGCGGATCCACTCGGCGGCTCATACTATATCGAGAGCCTCACCGACAAGATAGAGGAAGAAGCGTTAAGATGCATGAAGGAGGTCGAGGAACTTGGTGGAATGGAGGAGGCCATACGGACAGAGTGGTTGGATCGTAAGTTCGAGACCGAGGCCGTCAAACGCCAAAAAGAAGTCGATAATAGGGATAAACTAATAGTTGGCGTCAACATATTCGATTCCGAGCCGGAAACAAAGACCCCTCTTGGAGTCCAGCGTATTGCGGAGCAATCAGCCAAACAGCAAATATCTGAGGTACAGGAACTCAAGAAAACAAGGGACATGACGAGGCTTAGAGATGCCATTGATCGTCTTAGAGATGACACATCTAGAGGCAAGAACACCATTCCGGGAATGATCGAAGCGACAAGGGCCTTCGCAACCACTGCGGAACTCTTGGGTACTGTTCGAGAAGTGATGGGCTATCCTTACGATCCGATGCAAGTCATCGAATCCCCTTTCAAGTAAGGCAAAAATCTGGAGGGTGTGGGATGAACAGGGACAAAATCAAAGTGATTGTGAGTAAAGTGGGGCTGGATGGCCATGATCGCGGGGCAAAGGTCATCGCCACTCTGTTGAAAGAGGCAGGAATGGAGGTTGTTTACCTCGGGATGTACCAAACGCCTGAAGGAGTGATCAAAGCAGCTATCGACGAGGATGCCGATGTCATAGGTCTCAGCTACCTTTCCGGCGAGCATCTTGTTTATACCCCTAAGATCGTCGATGAAATGAGGAAATTCGGTCTTAGCGATGTTCTGCTTGTCGTAGGTGGGTCCTTTCCGCCGGAAGACGTGCCGGTAATGAAAGAAATGGGTGTGGACGAGGTTTTTCGAGGAGGATCGCTAACAGAATCCATAGTTGACTACATCGAGAAAAACACTCGGGAAAAAGGCTGATTCATGGCTAAGAAGAGGTCTGATAGCCCGGAAGAGATGGCGCAGAAGGTCCTGGCGGGTGATCGTCGGGCAGCGGCTCGAATGATCACTCTTATAGAGAATCAGTCTGAGAAGAGCAACCAGGCCATGAAGCTGGTCTATCCACATGCTGGCAAATCCATGGTCATAGGGCTGACCGGGGCAGGCGGTAGCGGTAAATCGAGCCTAATCAACCATTTGATCCGGCAGTACCGAGATCAAGGCAAACGAGTCGGTGTGGTGGCTGTGGATCCCAGCAGCCCCTTTTCAGGTGGAGCGCTTCTTGGAGATAGAATTCGATTCCAGGACCATTCCATGGATGATGGGGTGTATATCCGGTCCATGGGATCGCGTGGTTACTTGGGTGGCCTAGCTAGGTCCACAAGCGATGTGGTCCGGACAATGGAGGCTATGGGTAACGACATTGTAATCGTCGAAACCCTCGGGGCCGGACAGGACGAGGTTGACATTATCCATGTGGCTCAGACGTGCATACTAGTTTTGACTCCGAATATGGGCGATGACATCCAAGCTATGAAAGCAGGCATCATGGAGATAGCCGATATCATAGTGCTTAACAAGGCGGACCTGGATGGGGCCATCTTATGTCTTCGCAGCCTGGAAGCGACTATTCATTTCGCTACTAGCCAGAAGCAAGGCGGTTGGGTATCACCGCTGATTCCTACGGTGGCGTCCGCTGCAAAGACTAAGGATCTTAAAGGTATCAACGAACTAGTAAAAACCATCAACGATCATCAGGAATACCTTCATCAAAGCCGTGCCATAGATGAGGTTCAGGAGAAGCGCATCGAACAGGAACTTGGCCTAGTGTTCAAAGATGAAGTTCAGAAGTTTATCTTTAAAGGTCTGAAAGGTACAGGCAAGAAACGCGAGTACATCAAGGCAATCTTTGAGGGTAGGACTGATCCTTACTCTGTGGTCGAAGAAGTTCTCGGTACATTCTTGAAAGTAGGAGCCAAGGTTAATGAAAAAAGCGGTTCAAAAAACAGATCTAATAATAGACGGATCTTTTTAAGGAACTAGCTCCAGGCAAAAGCCTGACAGGGCCTTATGTCAAGGCTGTATTGTCCGGAAGAACTGATACCCATTTGCGTTCCAACGAGTAAAGGGCTACTAGAGTATGGGGTGGGGTAAGTGATTAAGAGATGACATAAATGAATAACATACTGAAGATACAACGGGAAATGGCCGAATAGAACTAGCTGAGTCACCCTCTCACGGCGGAGACGCCGATTCGAAACCGGTTGGGACTGCCAAAGATCTCAGTGAGTTACGATTTTGATTCATTTTATTTTGTGAAACGCAACCCGGTTTAGACCCGGTTTTTTGAAAAACCTTAAAATGTTTTATCCCGCCTAATTTTTTGCAAAAGAGTCA
>JAUPKT010000320.1 GCA_030837305.1 Thermodesulfobacteriota bacterium | reverse complement strand
TTGAAGGAATTGTTTCACAGGGGTTTGAAACTGTCTCTCGGGATGGAGATGTTTCCGCTGACGCGCCAGAGTGTGCTCGATAGATGGCTTGAGGGCACTGATGACCTAGATAGCCTGGTCAACGAATTGGGAAAAGACAGTTGGACAAACATTCATGATTACAAGAGACTTCTTCTTTTTGCGAGACAGAATCGTATACCGGTGGTGGGTTTGAACGCTCCGGACAGCCTTGTTCGCAAAGTGGCCCGTGGCCAAATCAGTGAATTGTCAGAAGCTGAGCTGAAGCAACTGCCCCAGGACTTGGAGGAAGTGAATCCTTTGTATGAGCGGCTCTTGCGGCTGAGACTACGCGTACACAAGGCGTTTCAGGAAAAGAGCCTGGAGCATGTGGTTCGTGCACAAGCGTTACGTGACGCCACCATGGCCAAGACCGTTGTCGGTTTTCTCAGATCATCCCAAGGCCTTGGCTCAACCATGGTGGTTATAGCGGGATCGGGTCACCTGAATTATGGTTTTGGGGTCCCGGAGCGGGTAAGAAAGAAAATCGAATTACCGGACAGAATAGTCTTGCCAACGGAGAGTGGACAATTGATACTCTCCGAACAGGAAAAGCGTCAGTCCGTGCCGGTAGAAATAACCCACCAGGACTTGGGGTTTATACGAGTTCCCATAGCAGACTATCTTCACGTTCTTCCGTTGAAAAATGTCCGGTATGAGAACGGATTGCATTCAGCTAGAGAAGAGACGGCGCACCACAAAGAAGTTAATATGTTGCAATCGTCAGAGGAGTGATAAGTCATGCCGACTATTCTTGTAATAGACGACGACCAACACGTTAGAGGTATGCTGCGGACCGTACTCGAGGATTTTGGCTACAAGGTTCTCGAGGCGCCTGACGGGAACATTGGAGTTCAGCTTTTCAGTGAAAACCGGGTGGATCTGATCATAACAGACATTATTATGCCTGATAAAGAGGGCTTGGAAACCATTCGGGAAATCAAGGCGTCCTCCCCAGATGCCAAGATCATCGCCATATCCGGCGGTGCGAAGGTGGGCCCCGGAACGTATTTGAAACTTGCGGAGCGTTTGGGGGCGCAGCGTGTATTTGAAAAGCCGATACAAATATCCGTGTTACTGAGTAGCATCGCAGAACTACTGGGAGATCAAAAGACTGCCTCGCCCGAGTAACATCATTGACGATTCTTTCCCAATTATAGGCATTTGACCCTCTGCATCAAGGGAGGGTTCCGTTTTCTTCGAGAAGCTCAGGGGGGAATATCAGTCGAAAGGTTGTGCCACCGTTGGAGTAACAGTCTTCTGTTTTTTGACAGCATGCGCATACCGAGATATCACCAGGACACAGATCACTTATCGAAGGGATGCAAGAGCATCTCGTACTCTCTACCTGGACATCAAACCCAAATCGCTCTGCGAAAACTTTGATCTTCAAGAGATCGGTGCCTGTGCCGCCGGCATTGAAATCGTATGGAGTAGCGGACTTATAGAGGTTGATTTCTCTTACAGGATAAAATCCCTCAAAAAGATTCGGCTTCTCAGTATCTGGAATGCCGACCCCGAAATCCTTTACCGTAATGAAATACTCTCCCTGAGATTTCTCTCCTTCGACCACTATTTTCCCATGGTTTGGGGTGTTCTCAATGGCGTTTCTAATCAACCCCTCGAGGACTGACAAGATGATGTGGGACGCGATCTTAAGGATTACGGGATCAGGGGGAATGAATGCGACGTCAAGCTTTCTTCGAACCACGGTCTCTCTGACTTTGTCCTCAAGGTGCGAAAAGATTTTGCTCAAAGGTACCTTGCGGGAATCAACGAGATCGGCTTCAGGAAAGATGACTTCGATACTCGCTTTCACCGCGTCGAGAGCATCTGATAGGGCGGGTTTTTCCTCAGAAGTCAGATCAATCAAATCTCTAAGATATTCCAACAGCTTGCTCTTGACCGTGTCTTTGGAACTCTCCCTGTCTTGAACGATAGCCGCTACCTGGTTTTCCAGTGTCTTTAATCTCTCAATATTTCGATAAATTCTATGGAACGGATAATTCTCGGTCATGAATCCATCTTGGTTCATTCGTCTTTCTACAATGCGTACGGATGCATCGACAATTGCCAATGGGGTCCTTAGCTCGTGAGACAGATGATGCAAGACCTTAGTTTTTACTCTGTTCAGACGTTCCAGCTCTCGGTGTGAGTTTGCCAGACTTTCATAATAAGAGGCGTTCTCGAGTGCTAAGGCTACGTTCCCGGCCAGGGTAGACATCAATTCAACGTCCTCTGTGCTGAAATCATCCTGCTTATTCAGCGCATATAGCACACCTAAACGCCTTTCTCTCGATTGCAGGGGAACACAGAGCATGTTCTTGGTGATGAAACCGGATTTTGTTTCGACGGGCCTGTAGATACGTGGATCTGTGGTTGCGTCATGGACCAGCGCCGGTTCCCCTGTGCTAAAAACCCACCCACAAACTCCTTTATCTTTGGGTATCCGGATGACCTCTCGTGCAGATGATAAGAATTGATCTCTATCCTGGACAGTTCTCCAATAGAAATCGTCTTTTTCATGGTCGTAGAGCAACACTCCGGCTCCCTCGCAGTTGAGTACCCCCTGTACTTCCCCTACTATGACGCTGAGTAGCTGGTCCAAATCTGTTGTTGAGGCCAATGCTTTTGAGGCATTGAACAGGAGCAGCATTTTCTGAGGAGAAATATCTGTTTTTGTGGAGATTGTATGTGTTTCTTTCATGTGCTCAGCAATATCGGCTCTTAACATGGCCTTTCAAGCCAACGGGATATGATGGTTGATGTCTTAATCGGGAACAGACTTTCTCAGAAAAACAGCGGAATGAATTATGAGTCAAGCCGAGGGAGAGGCTGTTTGCTTTGGGCCTCTCACCGTTAACTTCCGACATTTATCCGCAGGTGCTTGGGCGTTGCCGGTGACTTGATCATGATCCGACATTGTTCTGCGATATGGGTGGGTGTCAATCCTATCTCTTCAAGAAGCTCTTCTCGCGTGCCATGTTCGATGAACCTGTCGGGAACTCCCATACGAACCACTTTCACGTTCTCAAGGCCTGAATCTGCGAATAGTTCGAGAAGAGAACTCCCAAATCCTCCAGCGAGGATACCCTCTTCCACCGTTAGTACCGAACGGATGCGAGAGACTGTGGGGAGAATCAATTCCTTATCCAATGGTTTGATAAATCTGGCGTCGATGACACCAACGGAGAGGCCTTCCTGGTGGAGTATTCTCGATGCCTCAATCGCCGGAGCGACCATGGAGCCGATGGCTATTATTACGAGGTCATTTCCGGTCACCAAGGCTCGTGCCTTCAGCGGAAGCGCTTGGGGATCTTTTCTCAATGTGACGCCCAGACCATGGGCACGAGGGTATCTGATTACGCATGGGCGTCCCATAGAAAGTGCGGTGGCCATCATGTCCAGCAACTCATTTTCGTCACTGGGCGCCATCATGACCAGATTAGGTATGTGACGACAAAACGCAATGTCAAAAACGCCATGATGGGTCGGGCCGTCTTCTCCAACAATGCCGGCTCTGTCCATTGCAAACACAACGGGATACTCCTGCATGCAAACGTCATGTACGAGATGATCATAGCCTCGTTGCATGAAGGTGGAATAAATGGCCACAACCGGTTTGTAACCTTCTCGGGCCAATCCCGCAGCAAAGACAACCCCGTGTTGTTCAGCTATACCGACATCAAAAAAGCGTTTGGGAAACAACCGAGCAAATTCGGCCAAGCCGGTGCCATATTCCATAGCTGCCGTAACGGCTACAATCTTCTGGTCTCTGGTCCCCATGCGAACCATTGTTCTCCCGAAGACGGAGGTATATGTGGGAGGTAAGTCCCTCACTTCCGTCTTGCCCGTTGTAATGTCGAAGGGGCCCACTCCGTGAAATCGGCTGGGATCCTGTTCCGCCTGACAGTAGCCTTTCCCTTTGCACGTTATCGTGTGAACGAGGACGGGCTCTTTGAATCGTTTGACATTTTGGAGAGTGTCCACAAGGTGCTTGATCTGGTGCCCGTCTATGGGGCCAACGTAATTGAAGCCAAGATCCTCGAACAACCTCCCGGGTGTAACGAAACCTTTCAGAGCGTCCTCGAATTGTCTGGCCATTGTGTACATTGACCTTCCCATGATGCCCGGAAAGTTTTTCAGTACATTCTTGACCTCTTCCCGAAAGCGGGTTACCAGTTGGCCGGTCATGATCCGGTTGAGGTACGCTGCTATGGCGCCGACATTTGGAGAGATCGACATCTCATTATCGTTAAGAATGATGATGAGATCTTTCTCTGCAGCTCCCGCCTGGTTCAAACCTTCATAAGACACGCCACAGGTAAGAGACCCGTCGCCGACGACTGCGATGACCTTGTGATTTTGTCCATCGAAACAGCGTGCTTGAGCCATGCCGGCAGCAACACTAATGGCATTACCCGCATGCCCGACGTCAAATAAATCGTATTCGCTCTCGGCGCGTTTTGGGAAACCCGATACGCCTTTTCGGCTGCGCAGGGTGACAAAGGCGTCCCGTCGGCCTGTGAGGATTTTGTATGCGTATGCTTGATGCCCGACGTCAAAGACGATCCTGTCTTGAGGCGGGGAAAATACTTTGAGGATGGCGAGCGTAAGTTCTACAACTCCCAAGCTGGACGCGAGATGCCCCCCCCTCTGAGATACTGTTCTTACAATGAGATCTCGAACCTCTGCAGCCAATTGCCTCAGTGCTTCGTTGGATAGAGTCTTGAGGTCCTCGGGGGAATTGATGGATCCGAGTAACGGTTGAGTGTCTTTTGTTAATTCGTCTATTGCCATAGAAAGACTCTAAATACTCAATTTATTCGATTGCCTACGTATCGGCAAATAGCAGCCAAGGTTAGAGCCCTCTCTCCTAAAGGTTCGAGAGTATCCAAGGCACATTTTAAATGATGTCGCATTCTGTCTTTCGCATCATCCACACCGAGAAGTGCTGGAAAAGTAACCTTCCCCTTGTTCTGGTCTTTACGGACCGCCTTTCCAAGCTCTTTCGAGTTTCCCTCGATATCCAGTAAGTCATCCTTGATCTGGAAAACCATTCCGAGATTGTCTCCAAGAGAACTGAGAAGTCTCACCTCTTTGGGAGAACCTCCTGCCAAAAGGGCACCACAGGACAGGGAAGCCTTCAACAAAGCCCCTGTCTTGCCTGCCACGATCTGAGTCACGGTCGTCTCGTCTGCGGTTTTCCCTTCCATTGAGATATCGAGAAATTGACCTCGGATGAGACCCTGCCAACCAGCGGCAGACGACAGGAGATTCAGTGCTTTCAAGAGCCGTTCCGGCCTATAGACTCGAATCGCTTCCGGACTGGACATCACATCAAAAGCAAGGGTCAGCAGGGCATCTCCAGCCAATATCGCCACCGCTTCTCCAAAAACTTTGTGCAGCGTGGGCTTGCCGCGCCGCTGATCGTCATCGTCCATGGCAGGAAGGTCATCATGAATCAGTGAATACGTGTGAATACATTCCAGGGCCACCGCCAACAATATTACATCTGATGCCTTTCCACCTACTAACTCCGCTGCCTCCATGGCAAGAATCGGTCGAACCCTTTTGCCCCCTGCAAAAATACTGTACCGCATGGCCGCATTGAATGACAATGGGTCATTATCTGCCTTGGGCAAAATGTCGTCAAGGGCTTTATCGACTAACGCTCGTCGCTGCTGGAAGTATGACCCGAGATCCACGTTCCTGGACTCTATCCCTGCTCCTTGTCAAAAGGTATTTTTTCCATTGTATTCAAGAGTTCCTCGACCCGGCCTTCGACACTGTTGAGTATTCCGAAGAGGTTCCTTGATACCCCGATTCCCTCTTCAAAGAGCCTGAGACTTTCCTCTAATGTTACCGTCCCTTGTTCCATTTTTTCAACAATGGATCGCAATCTCTCAAGGTATGTGTCGAATCGTTCATCAGCCGTGGCGTGGTTGGTCTTTTCTTTGGTCATGTCTCATTCTTTCAGTTTTTGAACACATATCAGGCATCTTGAACATGGGATTCGCTCATAATCCAGAAACGCCATTCGATCACGATTCGCTTTCACTTCTGTTTTTCATCGGACACGAGTTCGCTGAGTTCTCTTTTTGCGGCCATCAGACCTGGATCAACGCTTACTGCTCTTGCAAAAATCTGTGCTGCGGCTTCGTATCGCATGAAAAAAGTCTTTTGGATGTATCCTTCTAGGAAATAGCCCTCCGCAAGCCTCTGGGGCATCACGCCGGAGAGCCTCTCCCTCAGCTTGTTCGCAAGTTGTACTTCCTCCAGAGCTATTTTGACATAGTGGGCAGGAAAACCTTGATGAAGTCTTGCCTTGATTTTGGCTTCCGCCAGCCCGAACATGATATCGGCATAGAGGGGCGTGTTGGTATGTTCCGCTTTCTCCATGACGTCTCGAGCCTCTTCCAGATGGTCAAAGGCTTCCAGATAGTGTTTCCTTTCTACAAGGCCTGTGCCCGCTTTCAGAAGGTTTTCGGCTCGGTAATCCGGCGGATCTCCAGCAGGGCAGACTTGACAGTGATATGTTGCCAGAAAGACTGTTAGCAGGGTTAATACTATCACGGAGCCGTTTGTTCCCAACAATAGTTCCACTTCCAAGATTTGCTAGACCGGATTTACCAGAATCTATATCATGTCAGTCGCAAAATCAACGAGATCAGCCTAAAAACAGAAGAGTTTTTCCGTGGCGGGAGGGCTTGGCTTTCATCACAATGGTGTTAATCAGTCCTTGTTTTTCGGCATCTCTATTTGCGGACTTCGATAACGACTCTCCTTCCGTATCGCTCGGAAGCACCACCCGGGAGGGGGGCGTCTTGTTGAACAGCGCCGTGGGGAATGATTTTTATTCGAGAGGAGGGAATCCCATATTTTTTCGCCAAATAAGCCGCAACCGCTTCGGCTCGCTGTCGCGACAGTTTCAAGTTGTAGTCAGGCCGACCCCGACCATCCGAATAGCCGTGCAACTCTATTTGTGCCATGGGGCTGCTACGGAATTCTCGTATGGCGGAATCAATAGCGGCAAAATTCGCTGAGTTTGCTGAAGGATCAGCGGACGTAACAGAAGTACTATTGAGATCGAACGTCACCACGTTCAATGGTACTTGGGGCATGACTTGGGCCGCAGGGCCCATTGATCGAGGGCACGGGACTAGGAGAAAGCGTCTCATCCAGGCGTGCCATTCTGCCGGAGAATTTATCAGATCTGCGTTGGTATATGTCCCCCTGCCCTTCTCGGCAATTCCCCTCAGAAAATAGCTTCCATCCTGAGCGTTTCCTATCTGGAATGTGTGAATCTGCAAGTCGGGATTGTTAACAGAAATCTGCTCGGCTATCTTCACAGGATCTACTTTGCATGACTCGATGCCGCCTCCTACAACCACTATCACCGATTTCCCTTGCAGACCCGAAACATCATCTGCTGCAGCCCGCAAACCGGCAGACAGGGAGCTGACACCATACGACACCGATCTTGGAAAGGCGTGAATAAAACGTTGGGGATCCCATGGTTGGACGGCAAGAATGCTTTCGGTATTATCGCAGCCCATGCCTACTTTAAGCCCGTAATGCCTGAGGCCGACGTTGAAAAATCCGTCCGCGGTTATGGGCATTGCTTTCTCAAAGAATCCCATTTGTTTCAGGAGAAACT
>JAUPKT010000319.1 GCA_030837305.1 Thermodesulfobacteriota bacterium | reverse complement strand
GGCCACACCGAATTTGCCATACCCTGGCAACGGTTTTTTCTTCGGAGGTTCACGGGATGATTCTCAAGTATTTTCCAAGACTTGATGATTAGCCGCAATAGGACATCCGAACCACGACCCGATGGATAGTGACCGGCAACGGACTGACCAGGAAAATCATGCGGCGGATGGGTAACGATCCCTTCAGGGCCATTACGCCAAACGAGAAGATTTCTGTACGAGACCCCTGGATGAACAGAGAGTCCCATGTCTTCTATCATGGGCGCCAACGAGTAAATTATCTCCTTGGCCTCCCCCGTCGTTATATGATCGGCACTGTGGTCCATCATCATGGTGTAATTCCGGTCAAGAGTGACCAGATTGAGCCGAAAAGCCAGGTCGTGCGGACCGAGCCAAATTCCCATGGAGGCTGCCTCGAATGGAGCCCTCCCACTGTAAACCTCGGACGGGGAATATCCCATGATGGAGAGGTTGGCTACGTCGCTTGCTGGTTCCATTCCCTCGGGGATTGTATTGGTCATTCCTATCGTCCCGCGTGATGCCATCTTGTCCATCCAAGACGTGGCTGCCGCCAAAAGAGGAGTGCTTTCCTCCATTCCGTCATTTATGGAATCCGCCATACCATCCGGTACGAGAATCAAATACTTTGTATTAGAATCCAATGACATTGAGCACCTTCTTCATGTCTGGTTCACAGGTAACAGCCTCGACTGAGGCCTTGATAGCGTTATCCGGGTCTTTGAGGCCGTGGCCCGTCAATGTGCAGACTATTGTCTCCGCTCCGGTGAAAATCCCTTCATTATTCATCTTAATTAAACCTGCTATGGAGGCTGCCGAAGCGGGTTCACAGAACACTCCCTCGGAGGCCGCAACCATCTTGTAGGCGTCTACAATCTCCTCGTCCGTAACCATGCCGATAATCCCTTGGGATTCATCACGCGCGGCCTCGGCACTTTTCCAAGAGGCCGGATTACCGATACGTATTGCAGTGGCCAACGTCTCCGGCTTTTCGATGACGTGACCGCGAACAATAGGAGCCGCACCTTCAGCCTGAAATCCCATCATTTTCGGCAAGGATGCTATTCGTTCTGCTGACTTATATGCCTTGTAACCGGCCCAATATGCAGTGATGTTACCAGCATTTCCCACAGGAAGGAAATGATAATCCGGAGCAGAACCCAATACATCGCAAATCTCAAAGGCCGCGGATTTTTGTCCTTCTATCCTATGAGGATTCAAAGAGTTTACGAGGGTGATGGGATAGTTATCGGATATCTCGCGTACAATCTTCAATGCTTCGTCGAAGTTTCCCAATATTTTTATAACGATAGCACCATGAATCATCGCTTGAGCCAATTTCCCAAGTGCAATCTTTCCTTCGGGAATTAACACAAATGCCCTGATGCCTGCCCTCGCCGCATAGGCCGCAGCCGCAGCCGATGTGTTGCCGGTTGACGCACATATAACCGCCCTGGAGCCGGCTTCAACCGCTCGGGATACTGCCAGCGTCATCCCCCGGTCCTTAAACGATGAGGTGGGATTCAAACCTTCAAATTTGAGGTAGATCGAAACGTTGCATCCGATCCTAGCAGCAAGGTTACACGCCGGAATAAGCGGCGTGTTCCCCTCCAGAATAGTCACAATGTGTCGTTCATCGGAAAAACGATAGAAATCAGGATATTGCCTAATGATTCCCTTCCACATACTGTCACTCCTGTAAGGTGGGCACGTTGCTCACGACCCATCTCACGTCTTCTCGTCAAATAAAGAAAATACCAAGAGACGGCTCCCCAGTCTTACAACGACAAGGCTAACGAAGGTGCTGTTTGGTCATGCCAAAGTCTCATCCTCAATCCTTACGATGGTCGGCCTATCTTCCACCACATCTAATGCACCGATCTTTCTACATGCTTCTTGGATGTCGGCCTCTCTGGCCAGATGGGTAAGAAAGACTACCGGTACGGCGCCGGAAATCCTCCTTTTTTTCTGAACAACCGAATGAATGCTGATGCAGTGCTCAGCCATAATCCCAGCTATCTTCGAAAGCACTCCCGGCTGATCCAAGGCCTGCACTCGCAAGTAGTAATTGGTGACGATCTGCTCCATGTTCATGATCGAAACATCGGAGTTCCAAATCTCAGGATATCCAAGGGGCGGCAACGACCCGGTGCCGCCACGAATGATATTACGAGCAGTCTCCACGATATCGCCCACCACGGCCGAGGCAGTTGGCTCCATGCCCGCGCCTCTTCCGTAAAAAAGTTGATCACCAACCATATCACCACGCAGGAATATCCCGTTGAATACTCCGTCCACATTGGCGAGCAGGTGATTTTCCGGCAGCATGGTGGGATGGACTCGCGCTTCCACCTGTTTCCCATGATCGATGATCACGGCGAGCAATTTCAACTTGTAAGAGAACTCGCGTGCCATGAAAACATCGAATGAATCAATCGCCCTAATCCCCTCGACGTAGATGTCCTTTGTCCAGGCCCTTATCCCATGGGTGAGTCCCAATACGAGCACCAACTTGTGGGCGGTGTCTGTCCCATCGATGTCAAGACTGGGATCTGCTTCAGCATATCCGAGGCTCTGCGCCTCGCGCAGGGTCTCCTGAAAAGGGATGCCGGGGTTCTCATTCATGGCGGTGAGAATGAAATTGCAGGTTCCATTGAGGATTGCGAGCACTTTTTCAAAGCGGTTGGCAAGGAGACCCTCCCTAAGGGATCTCAAAATGGGAATTCCTCCTGCAACAGAAGCCTCGAAAGCTACGTCAACTCCGGACCTCTTGGCTCTGCCCAGGATTTCGGCTCCACAATCCGCAAGCAATGCCTTATTGGCCGTCACCACTTGTTTTCCACGGTCAATGGCCTTCAGTATTATGGTCTTGGCAGGTTCGTAGCCCCCAATAAGTTCCACAACAATGTCGATCAGAGGATCTTCGAGGATCTCGTTGGAGTCGGTCGTCAATAAAGAGCGGTCTATCGAGATGCCGCGGTCCGACGAAATGTCCAAGTCTGCAATCCGCCTTAATGTAAGGGGAAAGCCTATCCGGGCCTCAATTACATCACGATTCTCTTGCAGAATCTTTACGACGCCCGCCCCAACTGTGCCGAATCCAATGAGACCAATGGATACTTCCTTCATAGAGCCCCGCACGTGTATTAACTACCCACCGCAGATTTCAAAGAATCTACGGAATCTTTCTCAAAAGCGTCAGCTTTCGCCATGAATGACCGAATACCCCGAATTGCCTGATTGATCCTCATGCGATTCTCTACGAGGGCAAACCGAACGTGCTCGTCGCCAAAAGGCCCGAAACCAATGCCGGGACTCACTGCCACCTTGGCTTGCTCCGTCAAAATCTTTGAAAATTCCAAAGATCCCAGATGTCGAAATTTCTCTGGAATGGGTGCCCATACAAACATAGTCCCTTTGGGCGGCGTGACTGTCCAGCCACAGTCGTTCAGTCCGGTGCAAAGAGCGTCTCTTCGGTCTTTGTATTCATCTACAATGGCTTTCACACACGCCTGATCTTCGTTGAGCGCGATAATTGCCGCAATCTGTAATGGCTGAAAGATTCCGTAATCAATGTAGCTCTTGAGCCTGCGGAGGGCCTCTATCATCTGAGGGTTGCCCGCCGCACAACCCACTCGCCAACCAGCCATAGAATAGCTTTTCGACAAAGAGAGTATCTCAACCCCGACCTCTTTAGCACCTGGTACAGCCAAGAAGCTGGGAGCTTTGTAGTCATCGAATGTCAAGTCTGTGTACGCAAAGTCGTGGACAATCATGATCTTGTATTCATGAGCAAATTCAACAATCTTCTTAAAAAAATCCTCCTCAACGACCATCGTAGTCGGGTTGTGTGGGAAGGAAATGATGAGCATCTTCGGCAGTGGCCACGTCAGTCTTGCGGCCGTCTTCAAATCTTCGAAGAAATCCTGATCCGGTCGAATTGGGACATGCCTGATATCTCCACCTGCAATCACCACGGAGTAAGGGTGAATGGGATACGTGGGTGAAGGAGCAAAGACGACGTCTCCGGGCGTTATTGTGGCAAGAACGAGGTGCGCCAAAGCATCCTTTGCTCCCATGGTGGCGACAACTTCCTTCTCCGGATCGAGCTCCACACCGTAACGTCGCTTCCACCAATCAGCGAATGCCAGCCGAAGCTTTGGAATGCCCATGGACGCACTGTATCTGTGATTTCTCGCATTGTGGACCGCTTCCACGGCTTTGTTGACAATGTGCTCCGGGGTCGGGATGTCTGGATTGCCCATACCAAGGTCGATAATGTCTTCTCCAGCGCGCCTGAGCTTCATCTTGAGTTCATTCACGATCTGAAAGACATAGGGAGGCAGCCTCTTTATTCTTCTAAATTCCTCCAAAATTACCTCCGG
>JAUPKT010000318.1 GCA_030837305.1 Thermodesulfobacteriota bacterium | reverse complement strand
GGCGAATGGTCCTATTTCTCACGCGCCAGGGGCGTCCGAGGACTTCTCTGGAGCGGTCGCGGCTTCGGCCATCTCCACAGAATCCCCTTCCTGTGGGGGCTGGACTGCTTCCTCGCCAGGGACGGTCGTTTCCGACTCAGTCGCAGGCTCTGCGGCCTCGGTTGGCGTTGTGGCAAGAGGTTCCACCGCGGGTTTCTTGGAAGCTGCAGTGAAGGCCTCAAGATCCACCTCATCCTCCACCTTGACGCTGAGAAACTTCATGACCTCGTCTGAGATCTTGAACTGTCGCTCCATCTCACCCATGAGGGACGGCAGTCCCACGAAGTCAAAAAGGATGTAACGGCCTCGGTCGCGTCTCTTAACCGAATAGGCCAGCCTTTTGAACCCCCAGTCTTCGATCTTGATGATCTCGCCGCCCTTTGTCTTGATCAGACCGCTGAATTTTTCTGTAAATCCCCGAATGTCGTCATCGGTCATATCGGGGTCCAAGATGACTACGGACTCGTATCTCCGCATGTGTTCTCCTTTCGGATATCAAGCCCCGAAGGGCAAGGAGTGGAAACGCTTACTATACCAACGAGTTTTCCCCGTGGCAAGACCAAATTTATTTTTGTGTCCCAGGACAGAGAAAATGTCATACTATGAGAGACATTTTTGTGACAGGGAAATGAGGTCGGCAGGTGAACTGGAGATTGAGTGCACGTGAAATAGCCCTACGTGCCGAGGAAGCAAAGAAACTTTCTTCCCCCTGTGGATTGTGCCCTCGCTGCTGCGGTGTGCATAGGCTCTCCGGAGAGCAGGGATACTGCGACTGCGGCCCGATGCCCAGGATCGCCGCAGTAACTGCCCATTTTGGCGAGGAGCCCCCTTTGACCGTTGACGGCGGAGCAGGCACGGTTTTTTTCAGCAGATGCAACATGAGCTGCGTCTTCTGTCAGAACCATCAAATCAGTCAAGGAAGCTTAGGGAGAGACGTCACAGAGGGGACATTGGCGCAGGAAATGTTGCGCCTGCAAAGCCTCGGCTGCGCCAACATAGAGGCGGTGTCGGCGTCTCATCAGCTCCCCTGGTTCCTCGAAGCCCTTGCATCGGCCCGGGAAAGCGGTTTGGACCTGCCCATAGTGTACAACACAAACGGGTACGAAGCTCCACAAACCCTTGAGATCCTGGAGGGAATTGTTGATGTGTATCTGCCTGATCTCAAGTATGCTTCGGATGAATGTGCGTCATGCTATTCCGATACTCCGGACTATGTTCGCGTTGCTCGACAGGCCGTTTCCATGATGCACTCCCAAGTGGGTAATCTCGTGGTCGATTTGTCAGGCCGTGCCGTACGAGGACTGATCATTCGATTGCTGGTGCTGCCCAACGGGATTGCCGGCATCCAGGACAGCCTCTTGTGGATAAAAGACCATTTTCCCGCGACCGTCACACTGTCCATCATGTCCCAGTATGCACCCCTTCATCATGCCTCGAAGCATCCGGAGCTGAACACGACCATTACGGAACACGAATATGAGGCGATCCTGGAAGAAGCATGGGATCTTGGTTTTGAAAATATCTATATTCAGGACATGACATCTTCACGGTGCGGGATCCCGGATTTTTCTTCCGACCGTCCCTTCTCGTGGGATGACACCTAGCGGACAAGAGCGACAGGCACATGGTGGGTGATGGCCAGGTATGGAAAATCGGGGGAAACCCTGATTGACAAAGACCGCACGTAGGTTTACTCTGAATCCTTGGCGATCCTCTTGCTCGGGTTGTAGAGGCCGACAGACGCCATCGAGAGGACCGGTTAGGAGGCCGTGATGGAAATAAGGACCTTTGAGCTGGAATTTGCCAGATTCATTGAGAAATTCAGCGATCATATCACAGAGGCTTTTCTGGAAGACACGTTCCATAAGAGGGAACTTCTCGCTCAGTACCAATTGGGTGAGAAGATGCTGCAAGACCTGGCCCACAATATCCTGGCGGAGTTCACCAAGAACATCGACAAAAAAACCCAGGTGGAAACCATTGCCGACAAATACGTCCAGCTCGGCATTCGCTGCCGGGAAGACGGCCTCAGCTTCTCAGAGATGGTGCGGGCTTTTATCTTGTTGAAGCGCCATATATGGATTTTCTTTCAAGATAGCAATTTTGCCGGCCAACCGTTCGATGTGCGGTCCATTGTTGCACTGAACAACCGCACGGCCCTGTTTTTTGACCGAGCCATTTACTACTTTTTGGTGGGATTTGAGCAGGCCGATGATGAGGAATCAACCGAGTTGGAAGGCCTTTACGGGACCCTGGTGGAAAAGCTTACCCGGGACATTGTAGCTCACATGAAGCGTGGCAAGGATTAGATTGGGCGCAATCGCATCCAGCCTCTGAGACGCTTCAAGTAACGTCTGCCGTCTCTCTGATTTGTCATCCCGGACTTGATCCGGGATCCAGGTTGTTTCTTCCTGGATTCCCGCTTTCTCGGGAATGACACCCACGGGAGCGTCGTCGGATTCGTGAGAACTTTCGAGAATAGGTATAAGCCATTCACTTTAATTCATGAGTAATTTCTGGAGGAGCCGAAGGCGACGTGGCAATCTCATTTCGGCCTGGGCTAATGCGTTGTGCCCCTCAGGGGCGTTCTGATGTAAGCGGGAGGTGGTCAGTCGGTATCGTGGTTCTTGTGAGCATCCCGCCGCAGGAAGTCCTCAAGGCGAATCACCTTATCGTCGTCCGCTGCGCAGGGTGCATCACCTTCTTCCTCTCTCTCCACCGCCTCCACCAGCTTTCTGAGGTTTGGATCTCTCGCTACGGCATCATTGATCTTGCGATCAACCTCCAGGGCCTTTTGATTGAGAGCCCCCAATGATATATCGAAGCCGGTGAGGCCGGCGAGGACTCCCACCATCTTTGCCACAACCCGTGGATTCTTCTGGAGATAAGCCGGTGCATGTCCCCAAAGGCCTGCCGCCTGGAGACCAGCGTCCGCGCAGGCTCGCAACAGATAAGAATGGATGCTCACCGGACCGGAGTACGTGGCGGGGATGACGGCTTCACGGTCGATGGCGCTGATTTCTTCCACCAAGGCCGGAGTGGTGGCCACGAGACTCATGATGGGTTCACTGGTATGGGAAATGGTGTCCTGGACACCTCCAAGGGTGTATAGGCGCTTTATTTTAAGCCTCTGCATCACCCCAATGAGAAGTTCACAGTAGGCTTGCCAGCTATAGTTCGGCTCCCTGCCGAGGAATAAGATCACGTCGTTCATGGCGTTGGGATTGCTCTTGCACGAGAAGTCCGTATTCAGGACGTCCATCTCCTTGATGACGCCATCTTCGATGCGGGCATTGGGCCTGTCCAACGTATAGTTTGCGAATACCTCGTCGCTCATGGTGGCAAACCGACGAGGTCTCAATGACGCATAGAGATACTCGATGGTGTCGCTGGATACGCTGCCCGCATTAGACCAGCCGAAGAAGCCGGCCAGCATCACGGGATGGCTCAATTCCGGCACGTAGCGCCACTTAACGAGCAGTTTGAGAACGTCTTTATCGATCATCTGTGTTTCCCTGTCAGGAGTCCGTGCCGTTTCCTTACCTACTGGTTTAAGGATAGTGCTTTGAAGTCCCGTACGCAAAAAAATAACGACCAGCAGAGGAAAAAACCCTCGTCCGTGCCTGAATTCTGCACTGAGATTGCCACGTCGCCTCGCGGCTCCTCGCAATGACAAGGCTGGCAGCAAGACGCCGTGAACGACCGGCTGTACACGAACGACCCTTCAAGAGACGTCTCTGGAACTTGTGTATTGTCATCCCCAACTTAATCGGAGATCCAGGACTTTTCTCCCTGGATTCCCACTTTGGGGGGAATGACTCGCCCACCACACAAACCGAACGCTCTCCAATGTCATGTCGGACTTGATCCGGCATCCAGATTTTCTTCTGCCCGCTCACTCAATCCACCCGCCTCCCACCACCTGGCCTTCGGCATAGAGAACAGCGGCCTGTCCGGGCGCAACCCCTGGCTGCGGTGCGTGAAAGTTCACCGCGAGTGTGCTCCCCATGACCGATTCCACGGTACACAAGGTGGGGACAGAAGTGGACCTGACCTTGACGAGAAAACGCTCCCCTGCCCGGATAGGGGTTTCACGGAGCAGATTGAATTGCGCCACCTGAATGGAAGCCGTGAATGTCGCGTCCTTGGGACCGACAATGAGAACGTTGTTCGCGGGATCTATGGCTATCACATACAGCGGATGCGCCGCACTGATACCTATGCCCCTGCGTTGTCCAACAGTAAAACCCTCGATGCCCTCGTGCCTCCCAAGCTCTCCACCGGCCATGTCCCTGATGGGGCCGGGCTGCGAAACAATCCCGCGAGACAAGAGAAAATCCTTGTACGTTCCCTTCCTGATGAAACAGAGTTCCTGGGATTCATCAGCTTCATATATGGGCAATCCCTTGTTCATGAGCATGTCTCGCACCGCATTCTTGGTGAGGCTACCCAGGGGCAATACCAACCTGCGGAGCATTTCCCTGGTGAGCATCGCCAGAAAATACGACTGATCCTTAATAGGATCAGCCCCCCTACGCAGTTCAGGGAAACCCGCTGCAAAAGAAATGCGGGCGTAATGTCCGGTGGCCAATCGTTCGCACCCTCGGGCCAGGTCATAGTCGGCCAGCAACACCATCTTGATCATCTTATTGCAGATCAGACACGGTGATGGTGTTCGGCCCCGTGAAT
>JAUPKT010000317.1 GCA_030837305.1 Thermodesulfobacteriota bacterium | reverse complement strand
TGCTCACTATCGGATTTGATTCATGCTTTCAAGTTTTTAAATCGTCTTTCTACCCACAAATTCGTACGAGGAGCCATACAATGAAAAGCTGAACTATGGACTTAAAAGGTGAATACCTTATCCGCCTCCATTGAAAGCTCGTAAAGATCATCCATCCAACCAATCTTCTTGACCCGCAAACCGAAACTCAGTATGATCTGCTCTGCAAAAAGCAAGTTCTGCTATCAGCTCGGCATCAGCTCAGCTAAGAATTGTTCCGTGACCGGTGGTTGTGAGAGTGGAGGCCTATGACTTTGAACAATCAACGTCCATCTTATCGCTCCTTCAAATTTCTGACCGTGGCTTTGCTGTTGTTTTTTATCCCCGCCTGTTCTTCGGATACTTGTCCTTCGGAAACCCGCACCATAAACTACTGGGTGGCGACGAATGGAAGCGACCAGGCCAGTGGTGAGTCGGATAATCCCTTTCAGACTATCGAGCACGCCCGCGATGTGATCCGTGCAAATCACGATCGAGGAATTTACACCATAAACGTTAACATAAGAGGAGGCACTTATCGGCTCAGCGGTCCACTGATGTTAAATGGCGGAGACTCCGGCGCTCCCGATGCGGAGGTGATTTATCAGGCCGCTCCCGGAGAAATCGTCGTGATCTCGAGTGCTCAACAAGTGAGCGGCTGGACTCTGCACGACGCCGGTTTTAACATCTGGCGAGCGCAAGTGAATACCGGCACCATGCCGCGACAACTATATGTCAATGGTCAGCGCGCCACTCGAGCTCGCACGCCGGACTATCCCAATTATTACACCCCCACTTCCGCGGGATACACTTACGAGTATATTTTCGGTTCCGATCCGCAGATCCCGCCTACCTGGGATAACCCAATTGACGTCGAGGCCGTAACCGTAACACAGTGGAAAATGATGCGTTGCCCTGTCGCTGAAATCAGGAATAACAGTGAAGTGATTATGGAAAAACATTGCTGGGACAATGCCAATGTGTTCCCCTCTCCGTGGAACTTCCATCTCCTCAGCTGGTGGGAAAATGCCTATGAGTTTCTGGATGAAGCCGGTGAGTGGTATCTGAACCCGGGCACACAGACCGTTTATTACATTCCCCGCGAGGGAGAAGATATGAGCAGCGCGGACGTGGAGCTGCCTGTTCTTGAGAAATTAGTGGATGCCGGCGGTGATGTTTCACAACCTGTGAGCTTCATACGCTTTAAGGGTTTGAGCTTCATGTATGCCACCTGGCTTGCACCGAACAGCTCCGATGGTTATGCCCTCGATCAAAGTGGCTTTTACCTGGTTGGGCCTAACCATACAGCCAACACGATCGGACACGATCCTGATGCCGTTGGAATTCCTGGCAATTTGAGTTTTGTCTATGCGCAGAACATTACATTCGAAGACAATGTGTTTGCGCATATGGGGGCGATTGCATTGAACTTCGGAACCGGCAGCCAAAACAACGAGATTGTCAACAACACCTTCAATGATATTTCCGCAGCCGCCATTCAGGTCGGCGGTATTGCAGCCGAAGATCATCATCCCGAACATCCCTCCCAACTGACGAGCGACAATCACATCGCCAACAACCTCATAGAGTATTCAGGGCAGGAGTTCTACGACGCCCCCGGGATCTTTATCGGTTTTACCACCCGCAGCCTTGTCGAACACAATGAGATCCGTCATGTCCCATGGGCCGGAATTGCCATCGGCTGGGGTTGGGGCCTGCTCGATCCGGGGGGCTTTGCAGGACTACCCCACGCAAGACCTTACGAGTGGGGTTACATCGGCACGCCTTCGGCGGCACAGGGGAATAAGATCATCCACAACAAGATCCAATATTTTTTAGAAAAATTATGGGATGGCGGTGCCATTTATACCACGGGCTTTCAAGGGACTTCCATGGAAAACGGCCAGTTGATCGCCTGGAATGTAGCGATAGATAAACGACGGCTTGCAGGGGGCAACACCTTCTATACCGACGGCGGCAGCCGTTTCGTGACGGTGAGCCAAAATGTCTCTTTGGATAATCCACAGGGTTTTGTAGATTTCGGACCCTGTTTGAAGGCCTCATCCTTTGAAGATCTCTGCCTGACGACGGGCATCGTGCCTTATGGGGCAGACATGGGAGGTTGTGTTCCTTACGGGGATTTGCTCTTTGAAAATAACTACCTGCGGGATCATTTGGATTTTTATGATATTTGCACGAACAGTTATTACCCCAATGCCCCGACCAACATGACCTTTATAAATAATGTGAAGGTATCCACCAGCGGTGAAGTGCCGGCATGGATACTGGAATCCGCAGGAAGGCAGTAAGTGCAATTCGCGCACCGCTGCTGAGGGGCCAACTGCGATTATGACCACATCAACTTCCGCCAAAATATACTTAATTATAGATAGTTACATGATCCTAATCAGAACGGGGTGGAGGCCGGAAAGGTCTTCACCCTATCAAACCTGTGTTAGGGATATATCCAATTGGTGTTACATACTATTTTATCAGCGAATCGCTGCGCTCAATGGCAGATAACACAGCTTTCGGGGGGAGCTGAATTTTTGACATATCCAGATGGTACTTCCGTGGCACATGAAGCTTGACCGACCTTACCGCGACTCCCCCCATCTCGCATATTGATCAGAAAAAGCCATTGAGATCGTTCCAATCAAACGGTTTGCAGTCCCCTGGACCCTGTGGTAAACTGGCTTTGGAATCGCCTCATATTTGACTTGTGTATTTTTCAAGGATAGGTTTTCCAGTGTTGTTGGGTGCGGTCGGAATTTCGGCTGACCTGCTATGCAAGACAAATGCAAGAAAACATGAATCGATAGGCCCTGACCAAGGTTGCAGATTTTGAGTGCAAATCATGGTGATTTGGCATAAAACCCTATTGCGATGAGAACAAACCTCTTCCTCTTCAAAGCACGATCCAAATAAGGATTGGGGGACTAATGACGCTTGTAAAGGCTCATACACCGTGTCTAAGACGCAATGGGGTATGGGCTTTTTCATTTTGAGGATATTTGGGGGATTTTCTGATGGCCAAAAAGCCAACCTATGAAGAATTGGAAAAAAGGGTAAAGGAATTGGAGAAAGCTGAGGCAGAGCGGAAAAAGCCCGAGGAGGACCTGAGGCAGGGCGAGAAGAAACTTCGGGAGATAAAACGCATCCTTGAAAATAGAGTGGAAACTGTGGGTTCTCCCGGAAAGAGCTTGGCCGACCTGGAAGCCACGGATCTCGTGGGAATCGAAACTCTCAAAGAATTAAACGAGGCGTTTGCCGATGCTTTCGACGTGTGTTTACTCCTGACGGATGCCAACGGTGAATACATCACCGGGCCAACCAACTTATGTGAATTTTGCCAGATAGTGCGCTGCACTGAGAAGGGCTTGAAGCGCTGCAAGGCAAATGACACCGTACTGGCTAAAAAGGCACAGAAGTCCGTGCACCCGGTCATAACACGCTGCTCCAATATCGGCTTTATCGATGCTGTGGTTCCCGTACACATCGGGGAAAGGCACGTGGCGTCGTGGCTCGTTGGACAGTTATGCCCGCCGGAAGTGGATGAAAAAAGAGTAAGACAATGTGCACTGGAAATCGGTGCAGACGAGCAGGAACTCCTTGCCGCCTACGACAAGATGAAAAGCCGTCCTCTTGAGGAGTTGGAAAATGCCCTGGAACTTTTAGCAGTTATTGCACGTCGCCTTTCGGAGTACGGGATCAATAACCGAGCGCTTGCCAGCGAGATCATCTCACACAAGCAGATGGAGGAGGCACTTCGGAAGAGCGAGGCACTCCTTAAAGAAGCCCAGAGGGTCGCTCACGTAGGCCACTGGGAACTGGGACCGGACATCGGAACGCCGGTATGGTCCGACGAAATATTCCGCATATTCGGACTTGATCCGGATGAGGGAGAACCGTCATTTGCTGACCATGAGGCACATCTTCATCCGGAGGATTGGCCCATATTGGACGAGGCTGTCAGGAGGGCCGGTATGGATGGGACTCCTTTCGATCTTGTTTTCAGGATTGTGAAACCGGATGGGGAGTTGGGTTGGATGAATGCTATTGGAACAACTTCAACGGACGAAGAGGGAAATGTGACCAAGCTGTTTGGCACGGCGCAAGATATCACAGTCATCAAGAAGGCTGAAACAGCTCTTGGGGAAAGCCAAGAGAACCTTTCGATGGCCCAGGAGGTTGCCCACATCGGCAGTTGGAAATACCATGTCGAAACCGGGGAACTGTACTGGTCCGACGAACTATTCAGAATTTATGGCTTGGACCCTGAAGAAACCAAGGTGAGCCTTGATTATGCGATCGGCATGATTCACCCGGATGACAAAAAATTCGCAGGAGAGACATTTAGCAAAGCGATGAAAGATGGTTTTCCCTATGATATTGAATATAGAATCATCAGACCGAATGGTGAAGAACGTTTCGTGCAGTGTATCGGGAAAATAGAGAAAGATCAGATCGGAGATGTGTTGAGTGTATTTGGGACCGGCCAGGACATCACCGATCGCAAGCAGGCGGAAGAGTCACTACAGAAGAGCGAGGAGAAATACAGAACTCTCCTTGACAGCATCGAAGAGATATACTTTGAGGTTGATATTGCAGGCAACTTTACTTTCTTCAATGATTCATTATCTAAGAGCCTTGGGTATTCCGATGATGAGTTGATGGGAATGAATAACCGTGACTATATGTCTCCGGAATCCGCCAAGAAAATCCATACCCTCTTTAGTCAAATCTACAGGACAGGAAACCCCATTAAAAAAGTGACCCACGAAATCATTAGAAAGGATGGAAGTCGCGGCTTTCATGAATTGTTTGCTTCCCTGATGAAAGACCAGGCGGGCCAGCCAATCGGGTTCCGCGGTATAGCACATGATATCACCGAGCGGACGCGGGCGGAGGAGGCGTTGCGTACCAGCGAAGCTCAACTATCCAATGCCATGAATATTGCTCAGCTTGGG
Organism: Thermodesulfobacteriota bacterium; assembly: GCA_030837305.1. GTDB lineage: Bacteria > Desulfobacterota > Desulfomonilia > Desulfomonilales > Desulfomonilaceae > JAUPKT01. The sequence goes on along the minus strand of JAUPKT010000317.1, from coordinate 7,366 downwards.
TATTGGGAGTATGACGTAGCCAACGACCTGTTTATCTTCAACGATCATTTCTACGCCATTTTCCGTACGTCGGCTGAAAAAGTTGGCGGCTATAAGATGTCGTCTGCTCATTACGCCCAGCTTTTCGTACATCCTGACGATATGGCGGTAGTCGGTTTGGAGATTCAGAAAGCCCTCGAAACCACCAATCCAAATTACAGCCGCCAGTTCGAACACCGCATGATCTATGCCGACGGCGAGATCGGGTACCTATCCGTCCGCTTCTTCATCGTCAAAGATGATCAAGGTCGTACGGTCAAGACTTACGGCGCGAATCAAGACATTACCGAGCGCAAACAGGCCGAAAAGGAAAGGACAAGACTTGAGGCACAGCTTCAACAGGCAAGAAAGATGGAGACCATTGGACTCCTGGCAGGGGGTGTTGCCCATGACCTTAACAACATCCTTTCGGGGATTGTAGGATATCCTGATTTGCTTTTGCTGGACTTACCCAAAGATAGTCCAATTAGAGAACCGATTGAGGTGATAAAGGAATCCGGCCAGAGGGCTGCCGATGTGGTCTCAGACCTGCTGACGATAGCGAGGGGTATAGCCAGTGATAGAAGGGTCTCAAACCTGAATTCCCTGGTGAAAGAATACTTGAGTTCACCCGAACACAAAAAATTGGAAATCACGCACCCTTCCATTGCCTTTGAAACAGTGCTTGAGTCCGAGCTGTTGAATATCAGTTGTTCCCCGGTCCATATCAAAAAAAGCCTGATGAACCTGGTCACCAACGCCTCAGAGGCGATAGAGGGGATCGGTACAGTCACCATATCCACGATGAACCGATATCTGGATGAGCCGCTGAAGGGATATGAGGATGTAAGAATAGGTGAATATGCGGTCCTCAGTGTATCGGACGATGGTACAGGAATTAGTCATGAGGACCTTGAGAGGATCTTCGAGCCATTCTATACCAAGAAGATCATGGGAAGGGTCGGCACAGGACTGGGCCTTGCCGTCGTATGGAATACCGTTCAAGACCACAATGGATACATAAATGTAAGAACAAGTGAGAAGGGAACCGTATTTGAGCTATACTTCTCTATTACCCGAGAAGAAGCCGCCGCTGTGAAGGAAGAGGTTGAGATTGAAGATTACCTGGGACATGGAGAGAAGATCTTAATACTGGATGATGAGCATAGGCAAAGGGAGATTGCAAGCGGGATGCTGACCAGGCTTGGCTACACTGCCGAATCGGTATCAAGCGGAGAAGAGGGAATAGAATATGTGAAAGAAAAACCCGTGGATCTGATCGTTCTGGATATGGTAATGCCGAAAGGGATCAATGGTCGGAAGACCTATGAAGAGATCATAAAGATCCGTCCCGGCCAAAAGGCGATTATTGCCAGTGGGTTTTCGGAGACAGAGGATGTTAAAATAGCTCAGAGATTGGGGGCGGGAAAGTATATCAAGAAGCCTTATACCCTGGAGAAGATCGGCCTCGCTGTTAAGGAGGAACTTGATAAATGATGGTTTTTCGAGCGTCCGGCCTAATGCGAGATTTCCTAGATTTGTCTTGTCAGCCTGGCTGTCCTGTATTGAACCATCGAGATGTGAACTATTGTTCTGGAAGTGTTGCCTTTTCCGCTGCCTTCAAGACCAACTCTTCTGTTTAAGGTAAAAGAGCGATTGCCCCCAAGCCCGCCATTATCATCCATTATCACATAACTACGTATCTAACCGATATTACGATATATTGTAGCATCGAAAGCCTGAGATCGATGGCAGATAACACAGCTTTTTGATGGCTCTGAATGTGTGACATATCCAGATGGTAGTTTTGGAGCAGGCGCAGGTTGGTCCTTCTTACCATGTTGACCCTTCCAATCGACCTTACTGGTCAAAAGTGGATTTGCATCGCGGCAATCAATATTTTGCAGCCGCCCGCACCTCGCGAGGAATTGGTCGCAGAACTTTCCCATATTTGAATCATGCCGTTTCATGTGGAGGTTTTCCAGTGTTGCTGATGTTGGCTTAGATTTCTGTCTTGACACTGACACCAATAGTGGTATCATACTATTTATGACAAACATCGACAAAATATTGGAGAAGATGAGGCGCAGCCCGTCCAATATAAAATTTGGAGATGCATGCAAAGTCTGCGAACATTATTTTGGTGAGCCAAGACAAAAAAGCTCAAGCCATAGAATATTCAAAGTACCCTGGATTACCCCTCCGCTAATAAACATCCAGAATTTCAAAGGTAAGGCCAAAGAATATCAGGTAAGACAAGTCTTGGGTGCTATTGAGGAATTGGAGGACGAAAAATGACCTTAAAAAATGATAGATATGCTTATCGGGTGATATGGTCAAATAGTGATCAGGCGTATGTCGGTCTTTGTGCTGAGTTCCCGACACTCAGTTGGCTGGCTGGAACTCCAGAGGCGGCGCTGAAAGGTATTCGCCGGGTCGTTGCAGAGGGAATAAAAATCATGGAGACCGATGGCGACGCGATCCCATCGCCTTTATCCGAAAGGAAATTCAGTGGCAAGTTTTCTGTTCGGATACCGCCGCAAGTTCATCGTGAACTATCCATCCAAGCGGCTGAAGAACGTGTAAGCTTAAACCGGCTTGTCAGTGCTAAGCTGTCCAGGTGAAAGGGCTTGAATGTGTCCGTCACAGAATACGTAGATCGGATATTTTTTAGATTCCTTTTGGAGCGATATTATTAAACCCAAGACAAGGAGGACGAAAGATGGAAATCAAAGAAGCGGGAAAACTATGGCTGGAGTACCACAGGTTCAATTCACAAAAAAAATACGGTTAAGTCATACGAGGCGCTCCTCTTCAGGTTCAATCAGGATTTTGGAGAAAGGAGCATCGAAACCATCACCACAGACGAGATACTGGAATTCCTGAACGGAATTACCGAAGGAAGGAAACAACAGACCAAGCGCATCAAATATGCCCACCTCTCAGCCTTCTTCAACTTCATCAGAGCCAACATCAATATCGATTTCCGCAATCCCTGCGACAACCCAATGATGAGGAAAATGTTCCGGTCCAGACCCATCGTCTCATGGGAGATCATCGAAAAAGACGTCATTGACGAAATCATCTTTACAACGCCCAAACTGAGGAACCGTCTCATGCTCGAACTGATGGCCCGAGGCGGAATGAGGGTGGGTGAGGTCTTAAAGCTGAGGCCCATGGATGTTAATGAGCGGAAACTAACCCTTCGGGACCCGAAAAGTGGCAAAGAGCGGGAGCATGTCTTTATCCCACAGAAAGTGGCTGACAGGCTCAAAGAATACATCAGGGAAAATGGAATTCAGCCGGACCAAAGGATCTTCCCCATATCTTACGAAGCCGCCAGGACAATGGTCAAGAAGGCAGGCGACAGGGTGGGGATTCGGCTCAGGCCCCATGATCTGAGACGGCACGCCGGAACATATGCGAGCCGCTCAGGTGTGCCCATCGAGATTGTGAGCAAGGTCATCTTACGGCACGCGAACCTGTCAACGACACAGATTTACCTTGGAAAGGTGCCTGATACCGAGGCCATGAGGTGGATCGAAAACATCTATGCGTAACCTATTCAGGACGGGGTGGAGGCCGGGACGGTCTTCACCCTGCTGACGTAACCGTTCACGCGGTTCAGGGGTTCATAGGTTCAGGGTTATTTTTCGCTGCCTCGGATCGCATTTTGGAGATCTATAGGAGACGATCCGCTTTCCGTTCGCATGTTCAAGCAAAATATCGATCATGGAACAGACCAAGGATCCCAGGAAGATGCCTCTTTGTCTTATGACGAACGTCGTCATTGCGCCTTTTGCCTACAACCTGAAAACCGAAACCCGGAACCTGTGAACGCTTACGATGAAACTATTTTCACGAAGAGTCACATATGAAACGTATTGCCCTATCCTTGATCGTAATACTGCCGTTACTTGTTTCGTGTAGCGATGACAATTTGTCCAATACAAATCCGTCCTATTGGGGAATGCTCGACATAACCTTCAATAATCCAGAAGGTTTTGCTCTTTTTAACAACCCCTTGAATGACAAAGATACGGGCGTTGAGACGGCCATTCAATCTGATGGCAAAATTGTCGTCATGGGCTATAGTTACGACGGTAGTAAGAACACAGTCCTGCTGCTGAGGTATAATGAGGAGGGAACCCTCGACAATCTGTTTGGAACCGACGGATATGTTATTTTTGACGGGGGACTCGACCAAAAGGGACTCGGGCTGGCGTTGTCACAGGATGGGACCATTATTGTTGTAGGCTATATCAGATATCAGAGGCACAGGGATGTCTTGGTCTTGAGATATTGTATAGACGGGAACCTGGATCGGGTCTACACCTATTCAAGCGGAGGCGAATATACAGATATTGGGTTTGGTGCGGCAGTTCAGGCCGACGGCAAGGTCGTCGTCGTAGGGGAACGGTCCAATGGTGATAATCAGGACATCCTCATGATTCGGTTGACCTCCGACTTGGAACCTGATTCAAGTTTTGGCGACAGTGGGATCGTCACCTATAACGGGACCGGGAATGAGAACGACAAGGGTTTCTCAGTAGCAGTCCAGGGTGATGGTAAGATTGTGGCTGCCGGTTCCCACATTGCTGCGGGTCAGGAAAATGAGGACCTTTTGGTACTGAGATTCCATACGGATGGTTCTCTTGACACGGATTTCGGAACAGATGGTACGTTCACCTATCGCTACGTTGGAGACAACTCAGATTATGGGAATTCTGTGACTCTCCAGGCAGATGGAAAAATCGTGACTGCCGGTTCCGCCTATGACGGCCAGAGCTTCAAAATTCTTATCCTGAGATTAGAGTCGAACGGCAGCCTTGATAGCGGATTCGGAACCGGCGGCGTGGTCACCTACCAGGGATCTCCCTCGATTTTTGACTATGCCTTCGGGGTTGCTATAGAGAAAAACGGCGGCATCGTGGTCGCCGGGGCCAGCAACAACGGATCCAGCGACGATGCGATTGTCCTGATGTACACGCCTTACGGGATTCTGGACTCCGGCTTTGGGGATAATGGCGTCTTTACGTTTGACGGCCTCGCGAGAAGTGAAGATCGGGCAAACGGCCTTGCCATACAGGCCGCCGGGAAAATTGTGGTTACCGGTTATTCCCATGGTGGGGAGAATGATGATGTCTTGACCTTCAGGCTGAGGTGAGTGCCAGCTAATATATTGAAATCATAAAGTTATAAACTGTTTTTATGGCAGATAACACAGCTTTTTGATGGCTCTGAATGTGTGAGATATCCAGATGGTAACTCCTGTGGAATACAAGCCTTGACCGGGCTTCCCACGCCTCTCCCCGTCGCTCATCATAGCCAGAAAATGAAGATCAATCTGTCCCTGTTGATTCTCGGGAATAGGGCCGATTAAGTGTGCAGCCCATTCCATTTGTCGCCACCTCCGGTATGTGGTAAACTGCTAATGAAACTGGGGTTTCATTTAAGTTGCGCCTTATGTGCAGGCCGAAGTTTTGAAGAGCATAGAGGTCAATCCCGGATGAATCTGAAGTGTGGTACCTAATTGGAATCAAAGCCTGAACCAGCCCTTTACACCCCCTCATTTGTCCTGTTAGCCGCTGCCAATTTTTTTACGGTATCCAGCCTCGGCTGCTTTTTCCTCTTTCCTATCTTTATTATGAGCCACGGAGGATCAAAGGCAGACATCGGTATTGTCATGGGGGCAACCGTTCTTTCTTCAGTCATTTGCCGTCCGTGGATTTCTGAGATGGTGGACAAGATTGGGCGGAAACGGAGCTACGGTATTGGATGCATGATAACGGGTCTCGTGGCGCTTAGCTATCTCATGTTTCGCGGGGAACTTTCAGGATTCTATCTGCTCCTCTTTCTGGTAAGGCTTCTACATGGCATCGGATTGGCGATCTGTTTCACGGCCGGATTCACCTACATCGCAGACATTGTTCCCATAGAACGCCTGAACGAAGGGATTGGGATGTTTGGAGTAACAGCGCTTGTGGGAATGGCCATTGGCCCTGTTATTGGAGAAGTTGTCATTGCAGAATTGGGTTTTCAATTTTTTTTCCTCCTGGCGGCTGGTATGTCATTTGTCGGGTTCGGTCTCCATTTCGCTTTGAGGGATTCGTATGATACCCGCGTAACCGGATCAGAGATGTCCTTTTTCTCTGTCCTGACGAGAAAGAAGATGGTGCTGGTGGCGGTCTTGGCCCTGCTTTTCGGCTTTGGCTTGGCCGCTTCTAGCAATTTTGTCTCCCCCTATGCTGCAGAAAAGCACATTCCGTTTATCTCCCTTTACTTCGTGGCCTACTCTTTGGCCGCGGCAATAACAAGATTTTTCGGAGGACGGCTTGCAGACAGGGTTGGGGAGGAACGTATTATCCCATATGCTTTCATTATTACGGGAACCGGCTTTTTGGTTCTTATGGCTTTGGGAAGGGAGAGCATCCTCCTAGTGTCGGGACTCATGTCCGGATGCGGCCATGGTCTTCTCTTTCCGTCCATGAATGCCTTTGCTCTTCGAGGAGAGCCAAAGGGCATCCGGGGCAAAATCATCGGCATATTTACGGGAGCAATTGATGCGGGGGTTTTCTCCGGGTCCATTATCTTAGGATATCTTGGGGAATGGGGCGGCTTCCAGATCCTCTTTTTGGTCGCTGGTGTCGCCTTGTTCGCTGGGTTTATGATCTATGGGCTGACCGCTGGTCAACATTCTCCAGAATGAATGAGAAACGGATCTTGTTTGCAGCCCTCACAAGGGTCTTGAAAATGATTATCTCAAGGGGAAAAATTACGGAAGCTAGTTGATCTGCCCACCCATTGGTGGCAGGTCGCATTATCAATTTCAAGCCGCTATATTTGTGTTGTCAATGCCAGCATCACCCATTGCCAGAAGATTATGTGGCTGGTTGATATCGTAGGATGTTATGGTATTAGCTTTATTTACTTTATTAAACCAATGAATTATAGATATGCTAAATATTTTTCGACCTAATTCTATTTCTATTTCATCCGCTTACAAATCTTAGCCAGGATTCTATTTGTCCATCGATTTTCAATAAGTTAGGGCGACTCGCAACATAATGGCAGTTATCTCAAATTTTCAGTGGTGCTGATTCTTTGAGATATCCAGATAACTCCTGTGGCGAACAAAGTTTGACCGACCTTATCACGGTCCCCGAATCGCTGATATCTATCAGAAAAAATCGCCAACATAGCCCCACTCAAACGGTTTGCAGTCGCTTGCAACCTGTGGTAAATTGATCACAAAAATCGGTCCATATTTGAATCGTGTCTTTTTCAAGTATAATCTTGGCAGTGTTGTTGAGGCCGGATCGAATTATTGCTGAGCTGCTATGCAGGA
>JAUPKT010000316.1 GCA_030837305.1 Thermodesulfobacteriota bacterium | reverse complement strand
CGTTGAACTAAAAAAGAATTTCCTCCGATCCCCTGTCAGCGTTCTGAAGGTTACCTCCAGCTACGGGAACCGCTTTCATCCTGTGCTTCGAGTATGGCGCAAACATAACGGCGTTGATTATGGTGCACCACAGGGAACCCCTGTGTGGGCCGTTGCAAATGGCGTTGTTACCTTTGCAGGCTGGAGTAACGGCTATGGCAATTACATCTGTGTGAAACATGAAAGCGGTTACGAAAGCAGATACGGACATCTCCAAAGGATGTTTGTCCAAAAGGGACAGAGGATCAAACAGCGACAGAAGATCGGACTGGTAGGAATGACGGGCATTGCTACGGGACCTCACCTGGATTTTCAACTCTTGGCGGGCGGCAAACACGTCAACCCGCTGGGCGTAAAGATGATTCGCGAACTCCGAACAGTCGCTGAACCCCTGAAGAATAGATTTGCATTTGTTGCGGAACAATATCAGGTCATGATGGGTCTTGCGCCGGGCCAGGGACAGGCTCGGTTGGCAGCACGACAGTAGTCCAACCGAAAACACCCCCTTCTTTTTCCCTCACACCAGTATCCAGATTGCCACGTCGCCTCGCAATGACAAGAGGTTGGTGTCGTCATTGCGAGCTGAGCGAAGCAATCTCAGCTATCAGCGGCGAGGTTTGGCAAAATTGGGGCTGGGAAGACGCGGCCCGTATTCGGAGCCCATGGGAGGGAAAAACGGCAGAGACGGTTGATCCGAGTGGTCCGCGCAGACGTCGGAATTGGGCTGCTCCACTAAGGCCAGGCGAATTGCTTCACCCACGTCATTGACGAGATGAATGACCAAATCTTCCTTCACGTAGTCAGGCAGGTCTTTGAGGTTTGACCAATTCTTTTTGGGCAAAATCACTTCACGCACACCGGCCCGTCGAGCTGCCAGGAGCTTCTCCTTGACTCCGCCGATGGGCAACACTCGTCCTCTCAGGGTGACTTCGCCCGTCATGGCGACATTGCGCTTGATGGGTATTCCCGTGAAAAACGAGGTGAGGGCCACGGCGATTGTTATGCCTGCAGAAGGCCCGTCCTTGGGAATGGAACCGGCCGGGACATGTATGTGAAGATCGGTCTTGGAAAGAGTCCTGTCAGATATTCCGTACATGTCGCAGGTGTTCCGCAAATAGCTCAGGGCAGCCCTGGCCGACTCCTGCATCACGTCTCCAAGGCATCCGGTCATGGTAAGTTCTTTTCGTCCCTTGAACCCGGTGACCTCCACAAAAATGATATCTCCGCCATTCTCAGTCCAGGCGAGGCCTGTTGCGATGCCCACCTGGTCGTATTCCTCGGCAAGTTCGAAAAAGTACTGCGGGGATCCAAGAAGTTCTTCAACCGTTCCCAAAGCGACCTCGGTACGCTGCGGACGCTCCTGAGCCACTTCCAGGGCAATCTTTCGGCATATTGCGTTGATGGCCCGTTCCAATTGCCTGACACCGGCCTCCCGGGTGTACCCCCTTATCAGCGTGCGTATGGCTTCCGTCGCGAACCCGATTTGATGGTCAGCCAGGCCGTTCTGCTCCAAGGCTTTCGGGAGGAGGAAAATTTCGGCTATTTTGAGCTTCTCTTCGTCCGTGTATCCTCGGACTTGAATGACCTCCATCCTGTCTCTCAGGGGCGCGGGTATGGTGTCCAATTGATTGGCAGTGGCGATGAACATGACGCTGCTCAAATCAAAAGGCACATCCACGTAGTGGTCGCAAAATGAATTGTTCTGTTCAGGATCCAAGACTTCCAGGAGAGCGCTTGCCGGGTCCCCGCGAAAGTCCTGACCTATCTTATCCACTTCATCCAGCATGAAAACCGGATTCTTCGTCGCAACCCGTCTGATCTCCTGGATGATACGACCGGGCATGGCCCCGATGTATGTTCGCCGATGACCTCTTATCTCTGCCTCATCGCGCACCCCTCCCAAGGACATGCGCACGAACTTTCTTCCAAGGGCCCGGGCGACGGAGCGGCCCAACGATGTCTTCCCAACACCGGGAGGCCCTACCAGGCAAAGGATGGGGCCTTTGTCATTGTCTTTGAGTTTCCGGACCGCAAGAAATTCCAGAATGCGGTCTTTCACTTTCACGAGATCGTAATGATCTTCGTCCAATATCTTTTGGGCATTGGGCAGATCGATGATGTCTTCTGTTTTCACATCCCAGGGCAGGCCGGTTAAAACCTCCAGGTAGCTCCGGGACACGATGTATTCCGGAGAATGAGGCGGTATCTTCTCCAAACGCTGAAGCTCTCTGATGGCCACTTCGGCAGCATCCTCGGACATGCGGGACTGTCTGATCTTGAGATGGAATTCCTTAATCTCCGACAGATGCATTTCATCGGGTAGGCTCGCATCTTTGGGCATGCCTCGGAGATGATTCCGGATGTTCGAGCCCTTGTCTCGTCTTCCATCAGAGGCGCCGTCCTGCGCATCATGCAGGGACTGATTGTTTTGCTGAATGGTCTGAAGTTCCGCCTGAAGATATATGGAGACCTGCTTAAGCCTCATGAGAGGGTCTTCCATTTCCAGGAGCCGCTGTTTTGCCTCTGCCTTAAGTGGTAGGTACACGGCAATGAGATCCGCAAGTCGCCCCGGATCCTCGGCCTTTTCTATCATGGCCATGGATTTCTCGCTCATAGGCCGCCCAAAGCCGGCACTCACCTTAAACAGGGCCGAAACGCTCCGGACAAAGGAATCAAGGAGTTCGCCGGGCGGCTCCACGTCCTCTTGCACCAACTCGACCTCTCCGGTAATAAACGGGTCCACCTGCAATTGCTTGGTAAGGCGTATCCTGCAGATACCGTCCGCAATAGCTTTTACCCCTCCACTATCCAGACGAACAACTTGCTGAATTCGCGCCAGGGTGCCGATGAGCGATATGGAATCAGCTTCTTGGACGGAACGATTCGTAGACCTCTGATAAAAGAGCCCCACCAGGTTGTCCCGATCCATGACCGATTCAGCCAGCTTAACGACCCTTGAACCTTTGAGGAACAGTGGCACCATCACGTGAGGGAAAACCACCATGTCCTTGAGGGGAAGAATTGGCACCACTGCCGGGAAAATCCCCTCTGTCCTCCTTGACTTCATAAGCCTCCGCACCCATCCGCCTAGAATTGTTGGATCACTACGAGTAATGTTTAGAGTTTGACTGTGGCTAACATACCTGATTTGCAAAGAAAAGTCAAGACTTAGCTCCGCCGTGGGTCCTGGAGGATTCCTCAATTCAGGGCCGTAAGGGAAAAAAACCGGCATGCCTTTAAGGCGCAATTACAATTTATTGGAGACGAAAGTGCGAGATGACATGAATGAAAAACGTGGAACTCTGCACAGTGCGCTCGCTGGGTCGCTCTGGAGGACAGTCCCCCCCACCTCATCAATAGAATAACAAGATCAATATGATACATGCACGAGAAGTCAGTGATGCGTCCGGTCAAGGTCTCAGGCAGGGGGAAAACCTGAAATGCTTACTCATGAACCAATGGAACGACCGGAAATATCAACGATATATCCGGTCTCTAACGTTCTGTCGGAATGGTCCAAGTGCTGGCATCTACCTCTTATGAATCGGTGCGTCG
>JAUPKT010000315.1 GCA_030837305.1 Thermodesulfobacteriota bacterium | reverse complement strand
CCGGCAAGAAAGAACGCGTTGGACGATGCCTCAAGATGCACGCGAATCAACGGGAGGAAATCAAGGACGCCTCCGCTGGTGAAATAATCGCTCTTGTAGGAATGAAAAACACCAAAACCGGCGACTCCCTCACTGATGAAGATCACCATCTCCTTCTGGAATCCATGGATTTTCCGGAGCCGGTCATCTCTGTCTCCTTGGCTCCCAAGTCACGAGACGGCGTCGACAGGCTTTCAAGAAGCCTGGGCAGACTTCTCAGAGAAGATCCGTCGCTTCGCGTAAGGACGGACAAAGAAACCGGACAAACAATACTCTCCGGTATGGGTGAATTGCATCTGGAGATTATCGTCGATCGTCTGCTCCGCGAATTTCAGGTCGAGGCAGTGGTAGGTGAACCTGAGGTGGCATTTCGGGAGACGCTCACCAAGGACGTCCGAATTAATTACAGGCACGTAAAACAAACCGGCGGCAAGGGTCAATTCGCAGAAGTGGCAATGGATATCAAGCCTCTTCCTCGCGCCACCGGATTTGAATTTGTTGATAAAATTACAGGTGGAACGATTCCCAAGGAATTTATCAAGCCCGTAGAAGACGGAATTAGATGGGCCATGGAAACTGGGGTTCTTGCTGGCTATCCAGTGGTCGATATTAGAGTGACCCTGTTTGATGGGAAGTTCCACGAAGTTGATTCGTCGGAAATGGCTTTCAAAATGGCGGGGTTCATGGCCTTCAAAGATGCGTGTAGAAAAGGCAATTCAGTTTTGCTCGAACCTATTATGGATGTCGAAGTAGTCGCGCCCGGTGAGTTCTTGGGTGATGTTTTGGGCGATTTGACCTCAAGACGTGGCAGGATTCTTGGGATGGAAAGCCGACTTGGAGTACAGACTGTTGGAGTTCGAGTACCTTTGGCGCGTATGTTCGGATACGCAACCGACTTGAGAAGCTTGACGCAAGGCCGCGCCACATTTACCATGAGATTTTCACACTACGAACCGGCGCCGCAATCCGTTACGGAAAAGGTTGTCGCACAATTTAAACAATCTGGAGGAGCCCATGGGCAAGGCGAAGTTTGAGCGTACGAAGCCACACGTGAACGTAGGGACGATAGGTCACATCGATCACGGCAAGACGACGTTGACAGCGGCTATAACGCGGACGTTGGCTAAGCGGGGATTGGCCTCGTATGTGCCTTTCGAGGAGATCGACAAGGCGCCCGAGGAGAAAGAGCGCGGCATTACGATAGCTACGGCTCACGTGGAGTATCAGACGGACAAAAGGCATTACGCTCATGTGGATTGTCCGGGACACGCCGATTATATCAAGAACATGATCACTGGCGCGGCTCAGATGGATGGAGCTATTCTTGTTGTGGGCGCAAACGATGGTCCTATGCCCCAGACAAGAGAGCATATACTGCTGGCTCGTCAGGTTGGAGTTCCCTACGTTGTGGTTTTTTTGAACAAAGTCGACATGGTTGACGATCCGGAACTCATAGAGTTGGTTGAGTTGGAATTGAGAGAGCTGTTGAGTTCTTATGATTTTCCGGGAGACGATATACCGATTATCAGAGGCAGCGCGTTAAAGGCTCTGGAGGCTGGCGATCCCAAGCATCCCGACTGCAAGTGCATACTTGAGTTAATGGACGCTATAGACTCTTATATACCTGTGCCTCAAAGAGACGTGGACAAGCCTTTCCTGATGCCGATAGAGGATGTATTCAGCATTTCCGGACGAGGCACGGTCGTTACCGGCAGGGTCGAGCGTGGTCAGGTGAAGGTTGGAGAAGAAGTCGAGATAGTAGGGATCAAGGACACCCGCAAGACGGTTTGCACTGGTGTTGAGATGTTCCGCAAGGTGCTGGATTCCGGTCAGGCCGGAGACAATGTTGGTCTGCTTCTTCGAGGCATAAAGCGAGAAGATGTTGAGAGGGGCCAGGTAGTGGCGTTACCCGGATCGATTACTCCCCACACCAAGTTCAAGGCCGAGACATACATCCTGGGCAAAGAGGAAGGTGGACGTCATACTCCATTTTTTAACGGATACAGGCCTCAGTTTTACTTCAGGACTACCGACGTGACAGGCATTATAACGCTTCCTGAGGGAGTCGAGATGGTGATGCCCGGTGATAATGTGGCTCTTGAAGCGCATCTTATCACCCCAATCGCTATGGAAAAAGAACTCCGCTTCGCTATCAGGGAAGGTGGCAGAACCGTCGGAGCAGGCGTCGTCTCTGAAGTTATTGAGTAGATTTCAGGTCGGTTTTTGACTCTCTCCGGTTGGCTCCATTCGGGACTTAAACCGGTGGAGGAGGACATAGATGAGAGACATCATTACTTTGGCGTGCGGTGAGTGTAAGCGTAAGAACTACACCACCACGAAAAACAAAAAGACGACCCCCGACAAATTGCAGTTCAAAAAATACTGTCAGTTTTGCCGGACCCACACGCTTCATAAGGAAACCAAGTAGCGTGAAAGGCGTAAATCAGTAGGCCAGTAGCTCAACGGCTAGAGCACCGGTCTCCAAAACCGGGGGTTGGGGGTTCGAATCCCTTCTGGCCTGCCATTCCACATCAAGCTTCAGCGCTTAGGGATTGTTCGGGCAATGGAAAGTATGATGGAAAAAGTAAAAGAGTTTTTCCAAAAAAGCGTCGAATTCTTTAGAGAAGTCAAGATTGAACTTCTGAAGGTCACTTTCCCTACGAGACAGGAAACCCTCGGATCCACCCTTGTAGTGCTCGTATTGACCACCTTGGTGGGCATATATTTAGGATTTAGCGATTGGGCTTTGGCTAGAATTATGAAAGCTCTTCTACAGGTCTGATTTGTTCAGGATTTTGTCTCATTATCGTTTTTCCAGATAGCAGGAGGCCTCTTCGTGGCTTTGCGATGGTACGTTGTACACACATATTCCGGCTATGAAAACAAGGTCAAGACCGCCTTGGAAGAAAAAATTAAGACTTTGGGGTTAGATGATCGGATTACCGATGTTCTTATTCCATCAGAGTCTGTAGTGGAATTAGTTAAAGGAGAGCGAAAAACCTCCAATCGAAAGTTCTTCCCTGGATACATTCTTGTTCGTATGGAGCTTGATGATACCACGTGGCATCACGTTAAAAGTACTCCTAAAGTTACGGGTTTCATAGGTTCAAGGACGGAACCGGCTATTATTCCGGACGAAGAAGTTAACGGTATCAAGGCGCAGATGGCCGAGGGAAGGGAAAAACCTAAGCCAAAATACTCATTTGAAAAAGGTGATTCCGTAAGAGTCGTGGACGGACCGTTCATCAATTTTAACGGCACGGTGGAAGAAGTCAGACCAGACAAAGGTAAATTGAAAGTTTTGGTAAGCATCTTCGGTCGGCCCACTCCGGTGGAATTGGATTTTATT
>JAUPKT010000314.1 GCA_030837305.1 Thermodesulfobacteriota bacterium | reverse complement strand
TCCCACCAAGGGAATCCCCATCATCGGCGCCGGATGTAAAATCGAAATAATCATTGGACAGATTGGTTGCGAGATGCACGAGAAAAGACGTAGTGAGAACCATCACCCAAATCCGGAAGTTCCAGCCGTCCGCCCTCCAGGCTAATACGGCCCCTAAACATAGTGGGATTAAGGTCGCAACAAAAAACGGGGGCCTCCCGGCCTGATACCAGGCCCAAAACACCTCTCTCCTCATGGTACCGTTCCCTCATGAAGATAAGTGAGTCCAAGAGTCAGAGGATAAGCTTTCACGGAAACCAACCCGACCTGTCCAAATAGGTCTGTGAGTTCGTCAGGATGGAGAAAATTTTGTATTGAGTCGGGAAGATAACGATACGCCCCAGCATCACCGGAAATGAATTTGCCTACAATGGGAATGATATTATTAAGATACCACTGAAAGAACTTTCGCAGCCTCATGTTCCTTGGAAAAGTCATTTCCAGGACCATAACCTTGCCCCCCGGCTTCACAACCCGAGCCATTTCTCGGAGAGCTGTCTGGGGGTTGGGTATATTGCGAATGCCAAAAGCAATGGTTGCCGCATCAAAAAGTTGAGACCGAAAAGGTAAGCAGTTGGCGTCACCTGCCGCATAGGATATCTTTCCCATAAGCCCCTGGGAAGCGGTCTTTTCCCTGGCAACGGTCATCATTTTCTCAACAAAGTCCACTCCGATCACCTCAGCCCCTACAGACCGGGTGATTTCAATGGCGAGGTCTCCCGTGCCTGTTGCCACATCCAAGATGAGCGTCGCATTTCTAGGAACTTTGCGTACCGTAAAGCGTCGCCACCATACGTCCCGGCGAGCCGACATCAGTCGATTCAAAAGATCGTAGTGAGGCGTCACGTTATTGACAATTCGCTTCACCACTGCGACTCGTTCTTCAAGAGTCCATGTATAGATTGGTTTTTTCTCTAAAGTTGGTTCCATCTACAAAATATCTTCTCCAATATGTCAAACGTTTCGTAAAGGACCACCCCCATGAGTGCCAAGACTACCATGCCCACGCAAATTGCGGGCACATCGGCTCGCCCCCAGGCATCCAAAATGTAAAAACCCATCCCATACCGCGTCCCGACAGATTCTACGAAAAAAAGAACAGCCACCACGGTTCCTGTCGCTATGCGTAAAGCCGTAAAAATAGCAGGGAGACATGACGGCCAGATCACATGGCAAAACATATCGTACCGAGTTCCCCCGAGGCTGTAGAGCGAGTAACGGGCCGACTTACTCACAGCCCGAGCCGCATCCCTGGTGGTAATCAACAACTGAAAAAACAGAATAATAGAGAGCATGGCTATTTTGCCGACATCGCCTAAACCGAAAATGAGAAACACGATAGGCAAGAAAACGATCTTGGGGACCGGGTAAGTCAGATAAATAATTGGTCGAGCAATTTTGTCCACCCTGCGGCTGGAGCCGAGGAGAAGGCCGAGGGGAACTGCCATGACGAACGAAATTGCCAAGGCCGCAGCTATGCGCATGGCAGAGGTGCCCACATGCAGCCAAAACCTTTTGGTTTGACCCTCCACTACCAGCTTATCAAGGACGACCGCAGGTCCTGAAAGCACGAGTTCGCCAAACCACCATGCCGCTGCCTGCCAGAGGAGGAGAAGCAGCAGAGAACCCCAAAGATAACCCAACCTTGAACTCATGACACTTGCTCCAGTTCGTTTCGAACCGTACGACAAGTATCGTAAAATTCATCCGATACGCGGTATCCCTCCTCACACGCCCGAGGGTTGTCTACGCACATAAGAATACTGCCGGGATTCCCTCCCATAACAAGAACCTTTTTCCCTAACCCAACAGCCTCCTGTATGTTGTGAGTGACCATAACCATCCCAAAGTGCCTTGAACGCCAGGTGGCCCCAACGATGTCTTGAAGGCGTTCACGGGTCATCGCATCAACCGATGCAAAAGGCTCGTCAAGCAAGAGCAACGACGGATTGAGTACTAGTGCCCTCGCCAGGGCCACCCGCTGCCTCTGCCCGCCCGACAATTGCTGGGGATAAAGCTCTGTCTTCTCCGATATCCCAAGCTCCCCGAGGAGGTTGGCAATCATCTGTCTATCGACAGGATCTCTTCGGATCCGAATCCCCAATTCAATATTCTTTTGAACCGTTTTCCATGGGAACAGGCCATAGTCCTGGAGGACGAGTGCGATCTCTTTGTGAGCCCTCTCCAGAGGAATGCCTCTGAAAATGATGTTCCCTCCGGTGGGTTTTTCGAGTCCTGCCATGATGAAAAGGAGAGTCGACTTCCCACAACCGGATGGTCCCACAATGGATATTGTCTCTTGCTCCTTGAGAGAAAGAGAAACACCCGTCAAGGCCGTCAGAGGACCTGATTCGGTGAAATATGTCTTCTCAAGATTCTCACACCTGAGAAACTCATGGGAGGAACGAGCCATTCACCACGTTTCCAAATTCAACAGTCGAATTGATCACTTTCCGATCTTTAAGCCAAGTGGCTATCGTCTCCAAAGCTTGCTTGTCGGGAACACCCAGCCTGGGAAAACGGGGAACCGGATAACTCTGTTTGAGAGGCTCCGGCAGTCGAACATGTTCCACCATAATGGCCCTCACCGCATCCGGTTGTTGGTTGATGAGTTCAGCCGCCTCAGC
>JAUPKT010000313.1 GCA_030837305.1 Thermodesulfobacteriota bacterium | reverse complement strand
TAGGGATTCACTATACGACGCTGTGGCGCAAGTTGGTTAAGCATGGCCTGACGGATGTTCATGCAAAAATGCATTATAATAGCAGAACCGCAATAGGCAGTGGGGCAGACTCCAGAGATAGGGTTCAGAAAAAATACTCTTAAAAAGTCTCCTAGGGATATTGCAGAAATGCACAAACTGCAACCGCCCGGCAAACCCCGCAATACCCATTTAACGTATAAATTCAGCCTGCTTCCGAGACTCCCGTCACGGCATGATTATTGCTCCAAATTCAACCTGTAAGATCCCTTGTGATTGCCCATCCTTTGGCAAAGTCGGGTCTTGTCTGTTATGGTGAGACCTCATCCATAGGTTGTCATCAACCAACAGATGACAGAAGTCAATAAACCGCAACAAACCAAACTTTTTAACCAAGGAGGATAACGATGTGTAGAAGGCTATTTTTACTGCTGGGATTTGTCGCAGCAGTCTTCCTGGTAGCAGATCCGGTTCTTGTCTCAGCTCAGGAAAAAGTCATCAAGATCGGAGCACTCTATCCCATGACCGGACGTCCCGGTCTTTACGGACTGGACTCGGTTGATGCAGCGGAAATGGCTATCGCGGAAATCAACGCCAAGGGAGGGGTGAAAGGGTACAAGCTTGAACTCATCGCAACAGATAGCAAGGCAAAACCCGACTATGCCGTGAGAATGGCGAAACGCTTCATCGATGAAGACAAGGTTCACTTCCTCTTCGGGGTGGTGAGTTCAGCGGTGGGTTTGGCTGTTACGGAAGTGTCCAAGCAGAACAAGAAGATTTTCGTCGGAACAGACCATGCCTCGACGCAGCTTACTGCGGACAAGCTGCAACCATACTATTTCCGCGTTTCCAACAACACGTTTCAATCCATGGCTGCAGGGGCACTCTATTTGAAAGAGTTAAAAGAAAAGAAACCCTGGGAGACCATAGCCTATATTGGTCCTGATTATGCGTATGGGCATGATCAGTGGAACGAACTCAAGTATAATCTTGATCGGTTTGGGATAAAATACAAAGTGGTGGGTGAATACTGGCCTAAGTTATTTGCCCCTGACTATACTCCCTTTGTAACCTCAATCATCAAGGACAAGCCCGACGTTTTGGTCTCCGGTCTCTGGGGCGGCGACACAGTGGCATTTATCAAACAAGCCCAGCCCTATGGTCTGTTTGACAAAATGTTCTATTTTCATCCGGATGCCGGCGGCAACTACGAGGCTATGAGCGCTATGGGAGCTGAGATGCCCTTGGGCTTGGTCATGAGTGCCAGGCATCACAATAATTGGCCGGAGACTGCTGCGAACAAAGAATATGTCCAGAAGTTTTTCCAGAGGACAGGACGGTATCCCACCTATGCAGCGGAGGGGGCGTATGCAGGCATTTTGGCCATAGCCGCCGCAGTGGAAAAGGTGGGGAATCCTGATGATGTTGAAGCGTTGGTTAAGGCCTTTGAAGGGATGAAGATAAGCCTCCCCGAAGATCCTGAGGGCTTTACGTCTTACATAGACCCGGAAACACATCAGATAGTTCAAGTCCAGGCCATTGGAGTTACTGTTCCGGACGACAAGTTTCCCCCGGCCAAAAAAATGTTGGGCAATTGGAAGATCTACAAGGCTGAAGACCTGCTTCCGCCAAAAGGCTTCAAAATAGGCGACCTGAAGAAATAGTTTTTTGTCTGGGAGGCCGCCTTCGGCGGCCTCTCCTATACACCGCATTCATCAGTTGCGGCTTATGGGGAATGCAGTCTCTGTCACACGACAGGACCGGTGTCAGGGGCAACCTGAAAGAAGTGATTCATGGATCTGTCGTTTCTCGCAGTTCAAGTCGTGAGCGGACTTACCATGGCAACCTTGCTTTTCTTGGTTGCAAGCGGCCTTACCCTCATATTTGGAGTGGGCAACGTCTTTAATTTCGCGCATGGCTCTTTTTACATGCTGGGAGCCTATTTTGCCTATGTGGCCGTATCGACGTGGCACACCAATTTTTGGATGGCAATTCTGGTGGCTGCGTTGGGTGCCGGCTTCATTGGGGCGATTGCAGAGTTTCTTTTTCTAAGGCGTATTTATGGACGGTCCGAGGAAGGCGGCTTTCAGATCCTTCTCACCTATTCCTTCATTTTGATCATCGATGATGTCGTGAAGATTATTTGGGGCACCGAATATAAGTCATTATCAAGGCCTTTCGGGTTCCAGGGATCGGTGGAAGTTTTCGGACTGACCTTTCCCACCTATAACCTGGCGATCATAGTCATTGGCGTGCTTGTCGTGGTGGTATCGTGGGTGATCTTGTCCCGTACTCGTCCTGGCCGAGTGGCGCGAGCTACAGCGCTGGACAGAGAGACCATGGCAGCCATGGGAGTCAATGTGCCTCTCACCATGACGCTTGTATTCGGCATAGCGACGGCGCTGGGGGGATTTGCCGGCGCTCTGGCGGCACCATTGCGATCCGTAACTCCTGGAGCTGGTATTGAGGTGATCATCGATTCCCTCATCGTGGTGGTTATCGGAGGCATGGGCAATTTTTGGGGTGCGTGGTTGGGCGCTCTCATACTCGGCGAAGTCATGGCTTTTGCAGTAGCCATTGTACCTGAATGGGCGTCGGTGGTGAGCTATGTGGTTATGGTGCTCGTGCTCATCTTCAAACCCGAGGGTCTTTTTGCTCCTCGTCAGGTCAGGACGGTGTAGGAACATGGAATCTTCGAAAAAGATACTATCTTCTGCATTCCTCATCGTCATAGCACTTTTTTTTGCTGCGATTCCT
>JAUPKT010000312.1 GCA_030837305.1 Thermodesulfobacteriota bacterium | reverse complement strand
CTACACGTTCTGTTCTTTCCAATTCTTGAAGTGTTTGGAGATAGACCAGGAGATCCTCCGGGTGCGGAGTAATGGGGTTGAGCAGCACGTCTCCGCACAGGAGTATTCTTTCAGAGTCCGGCGGCCCAACTAACAGGCCTATACTTCCCGGAGAATGGCCCGGCAGATGAACAGCCGTGACATCCGTTACCGACCCACCGTTGGCCGTTAATGGTCCGTCTTTGACGATGGGCGCGTCTACTCTGGGACAAATTCCCACCCTCTCGAGATCAAATGCACTGATGATTTCCGGCGTGAAATTGTGAGGCAGTGATGCTGAAGGGGGCATGCCTGTGGCCTTCATCTGCTGCTGCCTCGAAACCCAGATAGCCAGCATGCCCCACGGATTGCAGATGTCCGGAGTGTCGAGGACGTGTGCGAGAATTTTGGCATTGCCTTTTTGTGCAATTTCATTGGTCATGAAGAAATGGTCGGGGTGTCCATGGGAGATGACCACGAGATCGATGTCTTTAGGGGAATACCCGGCCAATTCGATGCCCTCAACCAGCTCCACAGCGCTGTAGTTGGACGGCAGTTGCTCTATCTCGGGTGGAATTGGCTGGTTGCGCCAATAATAAAACAGTCCTTTTGCAAGATTGGTAGGTATGCCCGGATCCACGAGTATCACCGCTTCACCGCTGATTAGGTATGTATGTACCGGGCCTGGACCTACGATATCCGGACAGAAGGTTGTTATCTTGTTTACGTGGATCTTGGTGTTAGGGACTTTCCATCGAACGACCCGTCCGCTACCCACGATTGATGAGGGCTTTAACTCTATCTGTTCAAGGTTCATAAGCACGAAGAAACCTCAGAAGTATTTGGGATCGAAAAAAAGGGGAGATATCAATGGTATCGAGCCCTCATAAGCGTCAGTCATGCCCTGTGAATCACGCATCACCAGCGGCCCGTGTCCTGGCCCGGGTGCGTGGGCACGTCTAAAAAGGAGTAGCACTCGGCCTTACTTATAGTGGATAATGATGTCCTTAATCAACTCAGTATCGGGAATTCGTTTCTGGGAGCCGCTTGCGGCCTACATGAGTCAGGAAACCACCGCGCTAGTTTTTTTCTTGATATGGTCGACCAATGTGATAATGAAGATCGTACATCTTATCACCATACCGCATATGCGAACTGAGAGAAGCCTGGCGGCTTCAAATGTCCTGTCGTCGGGCTTTTCGTTTGTACTTTTCCCGTTCACGACGTTGACAGAGATCTTGATTGTAAGGATACTTGAAAAAGCTTGGTAGATGGGCGGAGTCTATTTCATGAAGACGATTGTTGTGAGCGGAGGAGCGGGCTTCATAGGCAGCCACTTGATTGAGGCGTTGCTTGGCCAGGGCCATGTGGTGGTGTGCCTTGACAACTTTTTTACCGGCAGCAAGAGGAATATCCTTCCGTTTATGAATCATCCCAATTTCGAATTCATCCGGCACGATGTGGTCGTGCCGATCTTGCTGGAGGCGGATCAGATATACCACTTGGCATGTCCTGCTTCACCGGTACACTACCAGAATAATCCGATCAAAACCCTGAAAACCTCCGTCTTGGGAACCCTCAACATGCTTGGGATTGCAAAGCGAGTTAAAGCTCGCATCCTGTTGGCATCGACCTCGGAGGTTTACGGAGATCCTGAGGTTCATCCTCAAACCGAGAGTTATTACGGCAACGTAAACCCGGTTGGCCCTCGAGCCTGCTATGACGAGGGGAAGCGGGCTGCTGAAACGCTCGTGGTGGGGTATCGGGACTACAACCGCGTGAATGTTGCCATCGCGCGAATCTTCAATACTTATGGGCCACGCATGCTTCCTAACGACGGGAGGGTGGTGAGCAACTTCATTTGCCAGGTCCTCAAGGGGGAAAACCTTACGGTCTATGGGGACGGCAGCCAAACGCGTTCATTTTGCTACGTATCCGACCTAGTTGATGGACTCGTCCGACTGATGGAGAGTAATGATTCAGGTCCGATGAATCTGGGCAACCCCCATGAAGTTACAATCATTGAGTTGGCACAGAGAATTCTTCAGATGATCCCACATACCGGCTCGGTCATCATTTTCAAAGATCTGCCCCAGGATGATCCCATGAGACGAAAACCAGACATAGGCTTGGCCAAGAAGGTCCTGGGATGGGAGCCAAAAGTTTCTCTGGACCGAGGGCTCGGTGCTACCATTGATTATTTCCGGAATGAGTTGGGACGGGTTGATGTCTGAAACAAATGCCAACAGTACTTTTGACAAGAAGCGCGCTGTTCTCGTCATAATTGGATGTGCTCTGGGGGCTATGTTCCTTTATTTGACGTTTCGAGACATTCCACTGAACGATCTCAAAAACGGCATAAAGGACATGCAGGTTTTCTATTTATTGCCGGCCACAGGTCTTGCAGTCATGTGCCAGGTAATCAGAGCCCTCCGCTTTGGGGTCATCCTGGACCCCTTTTGTCGACTCAATGCCAAGTCCCTTTGGGATCTGATGAACATTTGGGCAGCCGCCAACATGATCATGCCTGCTCGACTGGCAGAGTTCATTCGCCCTTACTTGCTGGTATCAAACGGCGCGTCTTTTTCCAGTAGTCTCGGGGCTGTGATGGTGGAGAGGTTCTTCGACCTAACAGGTCTCTTGACTCTTTTGGCAGTGGTTCTTTGGCGAAGTCCTCATTTGCCGACCTCTTTCGCTATTTTGGGTGAGGTCTTACTTGCAGCATTGGTGGTGGGCTACATAGTGGTTCTTGCCATTCTTGCGCGCAGGCAGAAGGCTCAGAAAATCATTGATAAGATACTTTCGATATTTCCGCATCGAGCCGCATCCTTCCTCTCAGGGATCGTATCGAGGCTTATCGAAGGCATAGGCATCATGTCGAGTTTTCCACGGGTTGTGTTGATTGTCACATATTCCATCACCCTGTGGGTTCTTTTTGCACTGATCACCTATATGTTTCTTTTGGCGTTTTCCATTGACGCCCCGTTCCTCGTTGCCGTGACGATCCAGGTTCTCATGGCTCTGGGAGTAGCGTTGCCGTCGGCGCCGGGTTTCATAGGTACGTTTCATGCCGTGGGAAGATATGCTCTGGCCTTGTTTGGCATCAATGCAGTGGTGGCTGTTTCTTTCGCAACGGTGTACCATCTCTTCTCCGTCCTCATTAGCATCCTCTTGGGTCTCCTTTCCTACGCGACTGGTTCCTATCGATTTGGCCATTCCATGTTTGGGATTTCTTCTCAAAGGGACTCCCAGTCGGTCGAGGGTTAGGTGCTGTGCGAGACTGGGCTCGTTTGGACAAGAAATACGTATGGCACCCTTTCACCCAGATGGAGGAGTGGCTTGCGTCTGAGTTAATCGTGATAGAAGCCGCAGATGGGAATTATCTCATAGATACCCAGGGCAAGCGATACCTTGACGGCGTGTCCTCATTATGGGTGAATGTTCACGGCCACACAAAAAAGAAAATAGATGATGCCATCCGGAATCAACTGGACAAAGTGGCCCACTCGACCCTGTTAGGGCTTGCCTCTCAACCCTCGATCGAGTTGGCGGAAAAGCTGGTTGGGATAACTCCCGAGCCACTCAGCAAGGTCTTCTATTCCGACTCAGGATCCACAGCGGTGGAAGTGGGTCTCAAAATTGCCTTTCAGTATTGGCGGAACCGAGGGTACACGGACAAGACCCTTTTTGTAACACTCTCAGACGCCTATCATGGCGACACGATAGGTTCGGTCAGCCTTGGGGGTATAGACTTATTTCATTCAATTTTTCACCCCCTTCTCTTTCATACCGTTACCATTCCGACACCTTTTCCGTATCGCTATCCCGATTTGAGCCTGGAAGAATGTCGAGAGCAGTCTTTGGCTCACTTGAGGGAAGTAGTCAGTGATAGGGCTCAACAGATTGCCGCGGTGGTTGTGGAACCGCTCGTCCAGGGTGCAGCGGGCATCATCGTTCATCCCGATGGCTTTCTCCGGGAAGTGTGGAGGATCTGCAGAGAGAACGACATCCTTTTGGTTTGTGATGAAGTGGCTACGGGTTTTGGAAGGACCGGAAAGATGTTTGCAGTCGAGCATGAGCAGGTCCAGCCGGACATTTTGTGTCTCGCGAAAGGACTTTCCGGAGGATATCTGCCTTTAGCCGCAACATTGGTGACGGACGAAATCTACGAGGCGTTCTTAGGAAAGCATACTGATTATAGAACTTTTTTCCATGGCCATAGCTACACAGGAAATGCATTGGCGTGCGCGGCCGCTTGCGCATGCCTGGAGATTTTTGAGGAGGACGATGTTCTGAATTCGCTTCAGCCCAAGATAAACATGCTTCGTAATGAATTGGCTCAACGGACTGCTCCATTGCCTTGGGTTGGTGATGTGCGGCAAAAGGGTCTTATGGTTGGGATAGAATTGACGAGAGATCGCTCAACAAAGAAGTCGTTTTCACCTGAACAGCGCGTCGGTGCGAGAGTTGTGCAGAATGTTCGCAAAATGGGAGTCATTTTACGTCCACTGGGAGACGTGGT
>JAUPKT010000311.1 GCA_030837305.1 Thermodesulfobacteriota bacterium | reverse complement strand
TGTCGGCTAGGGGATTGACTCTGCCGGGAGTAGGCCCGGCTGTATTTCCCGAATCGAGCAGACCGCGTTCCTGAGATCTGTCACCTTGTTTCCCCCCACCAGTGATTGGATCGTTTGTCTCTGAGGTCTCGGAAGCCGACGTCGATCCTCCCGGATGTTGAACAGGGCCACGCTCAACAGATTTGCCAGGAGAAACGCGGTCACTCGATTTTTCTGAAACCCTGTCGCACGCCACCGGCAACATCGCGACTATTCCCGCCAGCAGGGTTGTCAGGACATCGCGGAATCTTCCAGACATTTGTCTACCACAATCCCGGCATGGCTCGAGCCGGCTTAGCCGGGTTGGTATTGGGGTCCGTCGACCTCGGATGAATCAGATCGCCCGTGCTCGCGGCGGTAGTGGCCGTTTTCATCGGTAGATCTTGATTGATACCCATCATAAGAGCATTTTTCTTGAACTGTTTTGCAAACCAGTAAAGTGACTGATGGCCGTTTGGATATCTGTACGCACAATATCCGTGAGGACAACTCGCAAATACATTTACTTCTACGGGAAATCCCGAGGCCTTCATGTTTTGCACGAGGTCATGCAGTCTTCCTCTGTTACTATAGCTATTGCACCCGTCTTTTACGTTTGTGTTGATGTTATACGATATGCCCCCTGCCCGCTTAATCCGATCAATATTTCTTTGCCAGACCTCCGGGGTCATCGGATAACTACCAAGGTCCGTCTGTTGACCGCCTGCATAGGCGAAAACATCGGGATGGCGAGCAGAAATCATGATGGCCTGGGCTGCTCCCGCGCACGCTCCATCTATGCCTCTGAACCTACGATCAGGAACAGTCCTGTAGTGGGCATCAATATAAGGTATGACTTCACCGATGAGATACTTTTCGTACCGGCTGGTTTCTCCCCCTCCAGGGTTCCAGAGGGATACAACGATGAGGTCCTCGTATGGATCCAGTTGCAACCATTTGTTGAAAGTCGCCAATTCCTGATCCGTAATGTTGTCTTGAAAGCTGACAGTGGTGAGATGGCCTGATTTCAGGTTGTCCATGGTCAACGGAACCTTGCACCAAACAGACCAATATGTTGCGCCCCCCATCTCAGGACCATTGTCCCAACCGGACTTGCCACCGAGGAGGTAGAGCACTCCGTAGCGTCTGTGGATATCTGTTTCATAATTGTCAGGAAGAATAACATGGACGGGAAATGGACCTGGAACGTCTTGACCGCCTTTCGCGCGCGCACTTGTGAATACATCCGAGTGTACTCTCACCACCTCTATGTAATGTTTTGTCCTGAGAAACTTTGTCCGAGCCTCTATTTCGGACCATGGTTCATCGCCCCGTGCTGAGAGCATGGGTAAGTCGGCCACGAGAGCCGTGACAAAAATGGACGCCAAAACCACGATGAATTTGTTCTTCATAAAACTCACTCCCAGACGATGTCTCTGTGCAAATAAAGTCACATGAAGCCCTACTACACTCTGATGGTGGTGCAGGGACCCCTCATCTAACGGTGACCTGATATACAAAGACAGGAAAACCCTGTTGATCTACGGTATCGGCTGAGGCCGGATCCATCAAAATGACGCTGCTCTTGACGTTCACACCTCTCAGCGCACAACGCACGAACAGAGGATACGTGCCTGGTCTGCCTGCTTGCACCTGAACCTGGATGTCATAGGTCTTGCCTTCTCCCCATAGCTCTATCCACCTTTCCGCCATGGGGACTTTCGTCCTGATTCGATCGCTGGTCACTGACAAGACCGTGCTTCCCGATCCATAAATTTTCCCTGGCTTTGCAGAGAGGATCTTCAACCCTGCAGGGTCGGGACTCGAAATGGTTATGCCCCCGTAATCCGATTCGGCGCCCGCATTCTTTGCTTCTACCAAGACCGTAAACGTTTTGCCGGCTTGCACCTGAGCAGGAAACTTGACGCTCGTGATTTTCGGCTGGGCCTCTCGCGGCACGCTGACCTCAAACAGGTCGCCGGACCACTGGACACCATCGATCCTCATGTCTGCTAGGTATTCACCGTGGGCTATGGGACCTTGGGGAGCTCCCGGAAAATCTTTGGGATAGAGAACACGAAAATCCCTATCAAGTGGGGGTATGGCACGAGTCACTTGGAAGTCCCCGGAGGGCGTCTTTAGGAATATCTCTAGAGGTCTGGATTGGTTCCCGCGATTTTGAAACCAGAACTGTAAAGAAGTCTTTGCATCGTCTCCAAATCCTGGGACATGGGTTACCAGATCCGGTAGAGACCGAAATACCTTTCCTGCAAGATGATTGACGACGAGATCGGGGCCGACTGGTCGGCTATCTCTTGGTGGAGACGATGATGACGTCTTCTCGGAGTCTGCGGTAGGGGGACTCCCTATCTGTCTACTTGGTCCCTGCTCCTGTTCTGGAACGGGGCCGTCCTGTGCCGCCGGTCCGGGCACAGAAGGTGCAGGCGGCACAAGAGGCTTATCGGAGGGTTTGGCCGCAGAAGAATCTGTTGCAGGACTCTCGGCGGCAGTCACGAGATCGGGCAAAGCAGCTTCAACAAGCAACATTCTTTTGGGATCCTGACGGGCGCTCCTGAACTGACCGAGAAATCTCTGCAGACCCTGCTGGGTTCCGATATTAATGCGGTGAACGTTGCTCCTTCTGGTTGCGTGGTAGAGATGAACACTTCCGTCTTTCGCCGGTATGATCAACACAACGTGGTAGTGAAGCAATCTGTTGCCTGATTCAGGAGCCATCCGACTGATGCTTCCCAGATAGGCACAACCGGGCTTCATCTCATCCAGGGCGTTTTGCCAGGAACGGGTATCTTGCAGATCAAAGCCTCTGAGTGAATTTGCATCCGATGACTCGGGCTTCAATCCCTCCCCTCCCGGCAAAATGATACGGCGAGGAAAACCTTCCGTAATGTTGAATATGAGATCCCATCCGAAGTCCCAGTCTTTTCCGGAGGACGAGCTGGGACCGCTGTCGCCTAGGCGATCCCGTGTGGCATCTTGGAGGCTCCAATTCTTGTTAAAGAGAAAGCGAGATACCGACAAAACAAGGCCGCTACAGTTGAGCCCAGGGGTATCAAAGAACCGACTCGGATCGGAAAACGTCGTAAAGTAGCCACGATCGTCAATTGCTCCGTCGTCGCGATACGGGATGCCCACATGAGTGTTGGCTATCTCAATTGGATCAGTCTTTTCTGCTATGTGACGGTCCCACAAATAAGGGGGTGCGTACAAACGGTCTGCGAGAACTGTGGACCCGACTGAAAGGAAAGAAATGAGAAGTAACAACACACAAGATCTGATTTTATTACTTGAATTACTCACCAAGCCTCCGAATTCTCACTAGCTTTCGATTTCTTATCAGGAAAAGCCTTCTCATTCAAGCGCCGCCGCCCTCAATCATGGGCTCAGATTGTCCAAAATGCTGGAACCTCTGAGGTTCTGTAGCAGGTCCTTAACAATTCACTCTGACCCCATGCATCACATCATAAAGAACAATAAGTTTCTCTAACCCTGTCCGCAAGGGTCCTGAGGACTTGGCTGATTTTGAAGGCAATAATTTCTTGAGAAACTCTCTCCCGCTTGAGACCGACTTCGTCCTTTTCATCATGACAGTCGGCTACTCCTAACGTCCGGCTACCGAACGGTAAACGTGAGCCTCCTCGCCAATTCGCCATCTATGTATAATGAAACCTTCCACAATCCGGGTTTGTGATCAAAAAGCTCTCTTGTGGATATTGAATGGACTCTGGGCGTGCCCGCGCGCTGTCTCTGCATGTCTTTCTTGCCCTCGGCTTGGATGTCGTGCGTCATCCTGATCTTGCGGTATTCCTGATCCGAAGGATCCGTCCAGACGGTCTCGGTTACATAGTGATTCTTTTCATTTACCGAGGTAAAGAAAAGATTGATCGCCTCATTCATGTTGTGGTCGAATATTTCTTTACTCGTGTAGGCTGAGCCAGCCGTCAAAAATACATCCTTGACCAGGTAGTATTTTTCGTCCCTGGCAGTCCTCTCGATGCCCTTCCATTTTCCCGGATTGATGACACCGCACCCAGCGGCACAGCAACTTACCAAAAGGGTTGCGAGAACAACGATGAGGAAGTTTGATGCAAACAGTCTGCGCAGAGGATTTATCTTAAAAAAGAGCGTCAAGAAGTTCCTCCTGATTTTCTCAATGAGAATTCTCAACTAGTGCCCCATGTAACAGGCAAAAAATGAAATCAGACACTCGCGTGCAGGCCATCGCTGTCGCCTCAGGGAACTCGTCTCGTTTTTGTGTCGTGACTTCAATCATTTAAAGCACCTTGACCATGGCAATTTCATCACACTCAGGGAATTTGGTACATTTGATACAGTCTGCCCAAATCTTGTGAGGCAGCAAGCCCTTATCCATGATTTGAAAGCCAAATCGCTCGAAGAAACTGCGTCTATAGGTCAAGACAAACACTCTGTTGACACCCATTTGTCTTGACTCCGTCAGCAATGCGTCAACGAGCCGCCCTCCAAGGCCCTTATTTTGAAAGGCAGACCCGACTGCCAGAGACCTCACTTCTGCGAGGTCTTCCCACACCAGGTGGAGGGCTCCGCAGGCGAGTATATCTCCAGAATCGTCATCAATCACCACAGAAAAATCCCTCACCTGAGCGTAGAGTTCACTCACAGCCCTGGGCAGAAGATGGCCATGGATTGCCTGATCACCAATTATTTTGTGAATTGTTTTCACATCTCTGAGTGTAGCTTTACGAATCAAGACTACTTCCCATTTCCCCTGTATCAATGAGATTTGTGATGTGGCTTCTCACCTCATACGATTCCGGAGATGCCCCTATCATTCGGGCTATTTCTTGAATACGTCCTTCTCTATTCAAGAGTTCGACCGAAATTTGGGTTATTCCGTTCTTCACCAGCTTTTTGACCGAGAGGTGTTGATCCGCAAGTGCCGCTATCTGATGTAGATGGGTTA
>JAUPKT010000043.1 GCA_030837305.1 Thermodesulfobacteriota bacterium | reverse complement strand
TTTCCAGGAGCCGAGAATCTTGGTCCCAGCGAAGACTCAGAAATAAGTCCTTACCTGTTTGAGTAAGTCGCTGTGACTCATCGACACTCAATAGAAGAGCGGGCAAAAGAACTGCTGCGAGATGGCTGGGAGCGACGCTTTACGGCTGATGAACCGAGACTTTCCGAGATGAGGGAGTTTTACGAGTCGTTGGGGCTTGATGTCCTGATTGAACAGGCGATGCCCGAGGAGGGTCAAGAGTGTAGAGACTGTTTTGATGCAGATGGGCGTGATAATCATGTCAAGACGCTATTCACTCGAGAAAAACTGGGAACGGGCCCAAAACAGGGGTGACGAGAAGTTTCATGAAGTGTCCGTCTCGTGCAAACGGGCTGCGCCAGGGACAAGATAAAGACACCCACACTTGTGCCATTCCGACCGTACCTTGGAGAATCGTTGTATGGTAGGCTCGACGGGATTACGAAGGTTTGAGTGCTTGGAGAACCTGGTCCATGTTCTCCCCGTCCAGGACCATACGGACGTCGCTGAAACCCGCGTGTTGGAGGTCTTCCCTCATCTCATCGAATGTATACGTATCCCCGTCTGTGGTGGCAGCCAGCATGTTTACTGCAAACACTGCTCCCTTGGGGGGAGAGGTCCTGAGTGAATCCATAATATGATCCCGAATGAGTACTGCTCCTCCGGGTTCAAGGGCTTTGAATATTTTCATGTAGAGTCCACTGTTCGCCTCTCGACTATTGCTGTGGATAACGGCGGACAGGAAGACCAGATCGTGTCCTTCGGGTAACTCATCGATGCCGTAGTCACCGGAGACGACGGTGATGCGATCGGAGAAACCTTCGTTAAGAATCCTCGTCCTCGCCATATCGGCCACTTTTTCGAGGTCGAATATCGTGGCTGTGAGGCCGGGAAACGTTTTCAGAAATGCCATGGCGTACGTTCCAGATGCCCCTCCCACATCCAGGAGTTTGTTGAAACGACTCAGGTCAAGGGATCCTGCTATTTGTTCGGCCATTTTCTGCCCTATGACATGCATTGCTCCAATGAAAGACTCCGTCTCTTCTTGGGATCGCTGCCCAATTGGGACGCGATACGTGTTCTCGCCGGCTCTCACTATGTCGGTTAGGTTTGTCCAACTTTTCCACAGCGTGGCGCCATGAAGAACCATGGGCAAGATAGATTCCTTGCCGTCCGTGGTCAGAAGGCTGATGAGGTCCTGATCCATGGAGTAACTGTCGACGCTCGTCTTGTGGAGGAATCCCTGAGATGCCAGGGCATCAAGGAGAATTCTGATGGGCCTGGGTTTGAAATTCCCCTTCTTGCAGATTTCTTCCAGCGACAGTGGGCCTTGTGCCATCAGATCGAAGATTCGCAGTTCCGCCCCGGTGAAAAGAATCCGGCTCACCATGAACGATCTGCTCAATTCCAGAAGATTCCACCGATTCCATTGGTTCGTCATCGTGAATTTCCGCCTCCTCCGTGTTCCGGGTATTTTTTGAGAAACAACCTCTTTGGGATTCGTTTGTTTTCACAAGGTCGTTGCAATACGGAGCGCTTTGTGAAGGGAGACTATACCAAATTATTATGCTGCGAGCGAGGCGAGCCGATGAAGCTGGCGGCAATTCGGCTCTCATGGAAATCGGCGTGGAGCCTTCCTCAAAGTTTTTTCTGTATTAGCATTATATAAGTGTCTATAATGTCTTCACTCCTTCTCCCTTGAATGCCGCAATGTCGAGGCCTCAGAAAGGCACGTGATGGTCGATATAAGGGCTTTTCCGACGGTTGCTCTCGTACAGTCGGTCGCTGCGATAAACATAATAGGACATCTTGCGGCCATATTGATAACATTTGTCTATTTTGCCGTCTTTGAGCCGAGACTTTCCGGAAACCACACGACTGACTTGCTCTTGGAGAGGCTTGGTCTTGTGGCCGGCATCACGTTGTGTGTCATTGTCTTAGTCGGTCCGATAAACACACGCTGGGTCGTCAGGCTAGTGAGGGAAGTGCGTTACAACTTGCCGATTATACAGGGCCCAGCGAGTGACCGGCAGGAGGAGTTGCTTAGGCCGCTTGTCGGACAACTGCTCAATTTGCCGGTAAAGCTTGGTCTGATGACCTTAGTGGGTTGGGGCGTGGGAGCCCTGCTTTTCTCAGGCGTATCTTTCTTTGTTCCGGAACTATCTCCTTGGCCCAAGGAATCCTTGCATAAAATGTCGGCCTGGATGATCTTGGTTGCGGCTCCCCTTACCACATGCTGGGTCTATTTTTCCCAAGAGCTTTGGCTCAGGATGAACTTGAACAGGATGTTTCCCCGGGGTACTTTGGTACGAGTGCCTCCGTCGTTCCGTATTAACGTTCTACCAAAGATGCTCGTTGTGATGCTCCCCATGACGGTTGTTCCTCTGCTGCTCCTTAGTCATGTCACCCTGCATCAGGTGACTGAAATACA
Organism: Thermodesulfobacteriota bacterium; assembly: GCA_030837305.1. Classification (GTDB taxonomy): domain Bacteria; phylum Desulfobacterota; class Desulfomonilia; order Desulfomonilales; family Desulfomonilaceae; genus JAUPKT01. The sequence goes on along the minus strand of JAUPKT010000043.1, from coordinate 1,010 downwards.
GGCCGGCCGCCAATCTGTGGAAAATTTTCTCAATCATGCGCCCGCCCTTATTTGGTTTGTCACCATTCTGTTCACGTTAGTTGCCATGAGTCTGTCGATCCTTCTTGCAAAGAGCATATCGCAACCGTTGAAGGATCTTGAATCCGGCATGGAAGGTGTTCGGTCGGGAGATATGTATTCAGTTGTTCCCGTGCTCTCAAATGACGATATCGGGAGAGTGGAGGATGGGTTCAACCGGATGGTGGAGGAGAGGAGAGAGCTTGACTTTATTAAAGACACTTTTGGACGATACCTGAGCACAGAAGTGGTGGATGAGATATTGAGGAGTCGGGGTGGAATAGACCTTCAAGGCAAGTTACGTGACATGACTATCCTTGTGGCGGATATCAGGGGCTTTACGAGCCTGACGGAATCGCTGGAACCGCACAAAGTGTTGGCCATTGTGAACCGATTCCTGGAAACCATGACCGACATAATAGTAAAACATTCAGGCACCATTGACGAATTCACCGGGGACGGCATACTCGTGTTCTTTGGAGCACCCAAGTTCATGGAAGACCATTGTCTGAGGGCCGTGGCCTGTGCCTTGGAGATGCAGTGCGCCATGGACAGGTTGAACGCTTCCAACAGAGATCTTGGTCTGCCTGATATACGGGCGGGAATCGGTATTAACAGTGGTCTTCTGATCGTGGGTAATATAGGATCGGAGAAGCGGAAGAAATATGGGGCGGTGGGCAGTCCCATTAACATTGCGTTCCGAATCCAGGCAGAGGCTGTGGGAGGCGAGACGGTGGTGTCAACTGAGATCGTCAACAGGTTGCAGGGGAAGATTGCAGTGAGACACAAAAAAGAATCCTTGCTCAAGGGTTTGGATAAGCCTCTTGATCTTTTTTGCGTGGAGTCTGTGGAATCCCTTCCTCACAGTACAGGTAGCGAGAGATGATCGCAGGCACGGTGGATGGATCAAGTATGAGCGAACAGCAACAGGTTTCTGCGAGTCGCTTGCGCGT
>JAUPKT010000310.1 GCA_030837305.1 Thermodesulfobacteriota bacterium | reverse complement strand
CGAACGGCTTAACAGCATTTCTGCCATTCTTGAGAAACCCGAACAAACCAATTTCACGAAGAAAGAACTCGTTAATTTCAAGAGACTTCACGAGAAGTTGAGTAAAAACCTTGAAGGAATAAGAGAGATGCGCAAGTTACCCGGCGCAGTCTTCATCGTTGATCCCAAGAAGGAAAACATCGGGGTTCAAGAGGCCAGAAAACTTGGAATACCCATCGCAGCTATCGTGGATTCAAACTGTGATCCGGATGAAATCGACTATGTCATTCCGGGGAACGACGACGCAATAAGAGCGATCAGGTTGTTCGCGTCTCGCATAGCAGATGCCTGTATCGAAGGTCGAGCCATGTACGAAGCTTCCCTGCAGGAAGACGCTGGAGAAGCAACGAGTCAAGTGCACGACGGAACCTCCATGGAGCAAATTTCAGGCACTGATCTTGAGGATTCATCAGAAGACGATGAGTCGGAGGATGGCGCTGAAAATGACATCGAAGAAACCGAAGATGATTCTGTGAAAGAGACGCGTGGTTGACCGAACTCGCTTGTTCACCGTTTCTACGACGTCCGAAAAGGCCATGGATAGATTGGGTATGACGATTAGGTCTGGAATCAAGGGACCATTATGAGCCGAACGGCCGAAGGAGATAAAATATGGAGATAACGGCTGCTCTTGTAAAAGAGCTGAGAGAGAAAACAGGGTTGGGCATGATGGACTGCAAGAAGGCACTTGTGGAGACACAAGGAGACCTTGAGAAAGCGGTCGAATATCTCAGAAAGAAAGGTGCCTTAAAAGCGGCCAAGCGTGAGGGACGTGCTACCATGGAAGGCCGTATCGGATCCTATATCCACATGACCGGCAAGATTGGAGTCCTGATCGAGCTGAACTGCGAGAGTGATTTCGTTGCTAAGACCGACCAGTTTTCCGAACTGGTAAAGGATCTCTGTATGCATGTGGCTGCTAGTTCTCCCAAGTGGGTGTCATCCGAAGATGTCCCGCCGGAAGTTCTGGATAAAGAGAAAGAAATATACATGGATCAGGCAAGACAGTCCGGGAAGCCGGACAAGATCCTGGAGAAGATAGCCGAAGGCAAGATAAAGAAATTTTATTCCGAAGTATGTTTCTTGGAGCAACCCTTCGTGAAGGACCCTGACAAGTCCGTGGGAGACCTCATCAAGGAGAAGATTGCCCACCTCGGTGAAAACATTACGGTGGGACGATTTGTTCGTTATCAGCTCGGTGGAAACTAAATTCCTGTCATGAGACGGCCACAAGGATACAAGACTGCGCTGATAAAGATTTCGGGAGAAGCTCTGGCCGGCAACAAAGAGTTTGGATTTGATCGAGACACAATTTATCAGATCGCATCGGAGATGGCATCGGCAAGTGAACGAGGCGTAAGACTTGGATTAGTGCTAGGGGGGGGTAACATATTTCGAGGTTCTTCGGCCGAGGATTTAGGCATAACTCCTATTTTGGGTGATCACGTAGGCATGACGGCAACTGTCCTAAACGCATTGATCATGAGATCTGCGTTGGAAACACTTGGTGTCGGTTGTCGAGTCTTGAGCGCTTTTGCAGTTGGGAATTTCGTCGAACTCTTCGAGATGGACAAGGCCCGGGAGTATCTAGCCGGGGGGAGGATACTTATTTTTGCAGGTGGCACGGGCAATCCGTGCTTTACGACGGACTCTGCCGCGGCGCTCCGAGCAGTGCAAATGGATGCCGATGTGATGATCAAGGCAACCCAGGTAGACGGTGTTTTCGACAGAGATCCGAGAAAGTTTCCTGACGCTGTCTTCTTCGAGACCATAACTCCGAGGGAAGTCATAGCCATGGGCTTGCAGGTAATGGATGCGGCAAGCGCCGAGATATTGGGACGGAAGAAAGTCCCGATTATTGTACTGAACCTGCATCAGCCGGGCAATATGCTGAGAGCCCTCGCGGGGGAATCCGTGGGGACCCTGATAGGGGAGTCGTAACAACTTCTTATGAGGTCGGCATGATAGAGGAAATACATCAAGACATGAAGGCATCGATGGACAAGTCCTTGGATGCTCTTCAAAAGGATTTAAGAAGAATAAGAACAGGCAGGGCGTCCCTCGCACTTGTGGATGGAATTACCGCTGACTACTACGGCAGTCCGACACCCATAAACCAGTTGGCAACCCTCTCGATTCCCGAGCCACGCCAAATATTGATTCAACCCTGGGATTCCAAGGCCATTCCCGACATTGAAAAGGCCATCCTCAAGTCGGAACTTGGCCTGAATCCTATGAACGACGGCAAGTTAATTCGTATAGTGCTCCCTCCGTTGACTGCTGAAAGAAGAAAAGAACTGGTGAAGGTAGTCAAGAAAATGGCGGAAGAATTCAAGGTGCAAGTCCGAAACCATAGGCGGGATACAAACGAACTTCTCAAAGATATGAAGAAAGAAAAGGACATCTCGGAAGATGATCTTCACAAGGCTCAGGAACGTGTCCAGAAGACTACGGATGCCGCAATTTCTCAAATCGACACCATAGCGGCTGAGAAGGAAGCTGAAATAATGGAAGTATGATTCGTGCTTCTGGATCAGTTGAATGACTGACACCCAGACTCTGACAAGAAGGTTGCGGCTTCATGAAAGTAAGAGGAGAAGCGGATCAGCAGGAGAAGACAGTGGACGGCAATTCCGATGCCCAAGTGATTCTGCCTGAACATTTGGCCATCATTATGGACGGGAATGGTCGTTGGGCCTCTCGGCGGCGACTTCCTCGATTGGAAGGTCATCGACAGGGGGCTAAAGCCGTACGGCGCACCGTGGAGTTTGCAAGAAAGACCGGCATCAAATACCTCACGCTTTATGCGTTCTCCACGGAAAACTGGCAGCGACCCGATGACGAAGTGTCAGGTTTGATGAGATTGTTGTCTCAATTCATTGACTCTGAACTCAACGAGATTCACTCTCATGGCATTCGTTTTACCACCATTGGAGACATCAGTAGATTACCGAAAAGACTTGTGGAAAAGATCGAGCGGGCCAAAGCCAAGACAAGCGGTAATGGAAGGATGTGCCTCATCGTGGCGCTCTCCTACGGAGGAAGGCATGAAATTGTGTCCGCAGCTCTGAAGCTGGCGGATCAGATCAACAGTGGGCAGATAAGCCCTGACCATTTCAACGAATCCTCTTTCTCTGAACTCCTTGATACGAAAGGGATCCCTGATCCGGATTTGCTGATTCGAACCGGCGGGGAAGTCAGAGTCAGCAATTTTCTCCTGTGGCAGCTTGCCTACACGGAACTCTATTTCACTCAGATTCTCTGGCCTGATTTTGATGAGACGGCACTCTCTGATGCTTTGGAAGAATATCGATCTAGGCAACGACGTTTCGGGATGACCTCGGAACAGAAGAAATCCTCGAAGTGCATAGTCACCAATCAAGGCGGCACCCCATGCTCTCGACCCGCATCATCTCTGCAATAGTAGCGATTCTTATTATAGTCCCCGTCCTCATCTGGGGCGGGGTACTTGGCGTCGCCGCATTGGTAGGCTTTTTGACCAGCCTCGGTGTTTGGGAACTCGCGAATAAACTCACAGCAGCCCGTACGTCACCATCTCGAGAACTCATCGTGGGACTCAACATAGTGGCCGTCGCCGCCCTGAGCTGTCTTCCCCTTGGTGCAGTGCCGGCGGTGGTCGTTGGCACACCTTTGATCATACTGTTCATCCATCTCCTCTTATTTAACGTCGTAAGAGACACCATAGATTCCGTCTCACAGAGCACTTTCATTATTGCTTATGTGACAATACCGTTGTCTCATGCGATCCTCCTGGAGCGTCTCACGAACGGCCCTGCCTGGATCTTTTTCGTGCTCGTTGTCACGTGTCTCGGCGATGCAGGGGCCTATTTTGCGGGCAAGTATTTTGGAAAGCATCGCTTCTCCTCCAACGTAAGCCCCAAGAAAACTCTTGAAGGTCTCTTGGGAGGTCTCGCCGGTAATGTTGCCGGCATGCTCATTATGAAACTTTTTTGCTGGGAACTTGCCTCCTTATGGCTTCTCCTTCAGATTACCCTGTTGCTTGCAGTGTTGGGTCCATTGGGAGACCTGAGCGCCTCCGCAATCAAGAGAAAGCTATCCATCAAAGATTTCGGCTCCATCATGCCGGGGCATGGCGGACTCTTGGATAGGGCCGATAGCCTCATCCCCTCATTACCTGCGGTTTACTATTTTGTAGCCCTCTCCGTTCCGACTGTATCACAATGAAGAATATAGCAATTCTGGGTTCTACAGGGTCCATAGGTGTCCAGACCCTCGATGTTATCCGCCTACACAAGAACACCTTGAAAGTAGTAGGGTTGGCGGCAGGGGAAAAACTTGATCTGCTGGAGCGTCAGGTTCGAGAATTTGAACCCGCAGTGGTTTCCTGTTCGACCCAAGTGATTGCCGCAACCCTTGAACAGAGGCTTTCTGATCTGATCCAGCGACCCCATATCGGGTATGGAATTGACGGAGCCCAACTCGTGGCAACGTGGGGGTCTTGCGATCTCGTAGTCGGGGGATTGCCTGGGAGCGTGGGACTCAGACCCACTTTCGCTGCCGTGGATGCCGGAAAGGATGTGGCTCTTGCAACAAAGGAGGTCCTTGTCATGGCAGGGGACCTCTTCATGCACGCAGTGGCATCCAAAGGAGTACGTCTACTACCGGTGGATTCGGAGCAATCAGCAATCTTCCAATGCATTCAGGGAAATAAAAGCGAAGGAATCCGGCGAATTATTCTCACAGCATCCGGCGGGCCTTTTCGAGACACGCCTATGCAAGAGATGCACTCGATCTCTGTTGAGCAGGCCTTGGACCACCCGCGATGGAAAATGGGGCCCAAGGTGACAATAGATTCAGCCACTCTCATGAATAAAGGGCTTGAGGTCATCGAAGCTCGGTGGCTTTTCGAGGTTCCCGTGTCTCGCATTGAGGTTCTGCTTCACCCCGAGAGCATCGTGCATTCCATGGTCGAATTTGATGATGGTGCCATCATGGCTCAGCTCGGAGCACCGGACATGAGAATTCCCATTAGCTATGCCCTTGCCTATCCAGATAGAATAGCATCAGGATCTGCAGCGGTTGATTTTCCCCGCCTTGGCCGGCTAACTTTCCACGAGCCCGATACCAACAAGTTCCCACTCTTGGCAGCGGCTTACGACATCTTGAGGGACCCGGACCCCTCGTCGTCGATCGTATTTAATGCAGCGGACGAGGTGGCCGTGGACTTGTTCCTCCGTAAACGAATTCCTTTTGGGGAAATTAGCAACATCGTGCTCGATGCCATGCAACGAGTACCAGGGGCATCGATTAGGTCTCTGGACGACGTAGAGGCTTTCCACCAAGAAGTGGTCCGTATTGTAAAGGCACAACATGAGGCGTAGTAGTTTCCGGAGAAAGCCTGTTTTCAGGTCCCAGTCATGTTAAGAATGGTAGCTGCACTATCAACGGCCTGTTTCGTTACTATCTGGCTTCAAATTTCCTCGGCAAACGGGTTTGACGCCAACCTGCACGTACAATTCCCCTCATCGCCACTGTTCCACACGTTGATCAATGACTTGAGTTGATCCCTGTCCAGCCCCAAAAACCTCTTAACGTCTCCCTGTGTTATCAACCTCATTTTGTAAGCAAAGAAGACGGCCTCCTCAAGGAGGGCAGGAGTATAGGGCAGTCTCTCTGTTAAGAGTCCTTTGCGATCGAGCAGATTCACTATATCGTTGTAAGCTTCATGAGGATCCAACACTCGCTGGCGCATGGTTTTGACATCACCCACACTATGAAAGAGTCTTTACTTGATTTATTATACAGAAAAAGCGCAAAAGGGGGAATGAGAGTTAAAAATGTGTGAATCCAACGCATACGTACTGAAAAACGGTCGCGAAGAACTTGTCATGGAAAGCGTGGGTGCCTTGACACTTCAAGACGACTCCGTCGTGCTCAAGAGCATATTCGGAGAAGAGAAAATACTGACGGCTAGATTGCTTGAAATAAATCTCACTGCACATCGCATTGTGTTGGAATCCGTGTGACATAGCCTGCCAAGGTTTCCGTACAATTTGCGTGAAAAATGTGTTAGTAATTCCTGGGCCTTGCCTTTGGCCTTGACACGGCTTTCGTTGCTTTGATAAATCGAGATAATTAACGACATTGAAGCAACTGTTGATGTACAAAGAGGTCTTGAAGAGATGTCGTCCATGGAGGCCGTCATAGTACTAAATGCGGGGTATGAATTTATCGGTCTGATTCCCTGGCAACGGGCCATGGTACTCATGTTCAGCGGGAAGGTCGAGGTCGTCAAGGATTCCGACAGAATCGTTAGGACAGTCAGAGAAACGTTTCGTGTTCCTGCCATTGTGAGGCTTTACAAGTTCATACGCCAAATCTACAGACGAGAAGTTCCTTTTTCACGGAAAAACATTCTTGTGAGAGATTCATTTGTTTGCCAGTACTGCGGACGAGAATTACCCCCCGGAGACTTAACCGTTGACCACGTGATCCCAAAAGTTCAGGGTGGGGATAACCATTGGTCAAATGTCGTCACCTGCTGCAAAGCATGCAACGTGCGCAAGGGGGGCTTGACACCCCGGCAAGCGGGAATGCAGCTCGTGCGCAAACCTTTCAAGCCTACGATCATGGAGTTTATCAACCTGTACCTTAAGAAGCGATTCGGAGTGGAATTGTCAGAAATTATGCAGTTCTAGTTTCGCCTGTGAAGCCGGCCCCCCCAAAGGCATTGTTCAAGAACAAAACTCTCAAACCACAGATTTTTCTATTGACACCCAAACCTGCTGTGGTAAGAGAGTTGCATTCTCAACACTTATTCCATCCCAGTGGAACACACGTAAACGGCCATTTAGATGCCGTTTTCGTGCTTTATGGGGGTTTATCTCCCCATGCGTGCTGAAACAAGCACAAACCGATATATGACAAACAACGCATTCACCAAACCCAACCTCCGAAGATGGTGTAAGATGGCCTGTTACAAATGTCAACTTTTTTTTCATACTTTTGGATATGTTGATTCTTTTTATTAAAAGAAATGTTATGGAAAGTTCATGTTTTTGTAGAGATAATGAGGGAGGGAAAGCCTTTAGCCTCAACGAGCAAGGACGAGGATGGAACTAGGAAAGCTGCACACGATCTTTGATGATATTAGGCGAGTGACTAAGGGTAGTTATACAAGCTCCCGCGAATACACTCTCATTGTAATCGCATTACTGCAGTTTTGCCTTATTATTAACTCCTCATGGCGCGCCGTTCCCGATGCCGCCCTGTACTTGGAACTGGGCGAATCCATGGTCCAGGGAAGAGGGTATATGTTCAACGGCGAGCCTCACACATACGTCCCCCCCGGTTATCCGGCCCTCATAGCAATCACCAATATTATCCTCGGGCACGACTTTTTGAGTTACCGCGTCGCGATGGCATTTATTGGTTTCCTAACAGGGGTTCTAGGCTATCTCCTGGTCCTCAGACTTTGCGGAAAGGACGCCGCTCTGCTTATTGGCGGCGCCTTTTGGTTGAGTCATGTTCTCCTCGACAACTCGACATTCACCTGTTCCGATGTTTTTTTTGCCCTTTTTGTTCTTGCCGCGATTCACTCAATACTGACAGTGGAAATCAGGGGAATGTGGCGAACCCTAGTTGTTATAATAGGATGTGGGCTTGTCGCAGGCTTGCCTTCTCTCATACGCGTGAACGGCTGGGGAATACCACCGGCCCTAGCCATCTACTTGTTCAGCATAACCAGAGGTCATCCAACGAGAATCCGAGTTTTCACGGTAGCTGTCTTTTTTGCCGCCGCGCTTCTTCCATCCTCTCTGTGGGAAATTTACAAGAGTTCGTTCCCCCAATCCGCCAACGAAGGAACCTACCTCAATGCCGTAACAGGGCGGGATCTTTCGACACAAGTATCAATAATAATTCTGTCTTTGAAGGATTATCTCCAAGAAACAAGCTTTGCGCTTACCGGCGTGTCTTTGAGGACCGGTTTCGTGGAATTCCTTGTCCCAACCTTTATTGCAGTTGGTATGGCAAGGCTGTTAATTAAGGGGGAGCGCCTGCTCATGCCCCTTACGATCATTCAGATACTGGGTTTGTCCCTGAGTCCTGCCGGAAGTCGGTACCTGATTGCAGTTATGCCGGCACTTTATCTATCTTTTGTGGAGGGACTGATTTTTCTCCTGACTCTGGTGCAGAGGCGATATCCCAAATTAAAGGGTCTACCGGAAACGGCGCCTTCAATCGTGCGAGTTTGCATAATGATCTTGATATGTTTGAATCTCGCCGGCAACGCAGTCACCATATTTCAAGCGAGGACCCCAATGGAAAAGTCCGGAGCCGAATCCGCTCGTGATGTGCCTTTTTTCCTGGCGAGCCGTTGGTTGAAGGAGCATGGATCCGGGGCCGTTGTAATGACGATGCACCCAAGGGTTATCCGTTATCTGTCAGGTCTCCCAACCATTGAACTCGTCAGATCTGGTGTGCCGGAATCTCAAGCGTGGGTTCATAACCAAGATGAGATATCGCGGCTTGTACAGGAAGGCAAGCCACGATATTTTTTTTCAGATGAGAAGGATGTTTTCTTGGAAAGACACTTGAGGCAAACATTGGAGGACCAAGGACTTAAGCTGCGAAGGATTCCTGAATTGAATGAAATGTCGAGGTTCGCCCTCTGGGAGATAAAATATCCATAGCGGGGGCACCAGTGAAAACCCAGAACCATATTTTGTAGAACCCTGATGGTAGGACTGCAACGGACGGACGATGATGAGAAAGACTTTCGGCGTATTATTGCCGGTCATTTTCAGTATAGGGATTTTCTTGATCCTCTACAACAATACGCAGCAGGGGATGATAACCCTGGCGGCCGTTATTCTACTGAACTTGTTGGCGGTGTTCTGTCCTGCCGGCTTCTTCGCCAGGTTTGCCGATCCTCCCTTACTGCGAATCACGTGTCTCTATCTCGTGTTTATCCTAGGCTCCTGGATGGCTTCAGAGACACTGTTTCCCAGGTTGTTTCCCTCGGAATATGCCCGGTTGCAAGAACTGACAAAGCATATAAGAAATTCCGGCCATGGGGAAACTCCTTCTAACGCAGTCCTTTTTGACAATGGAGATCAAAGGATAAAGCTGAAAGAAACATCCGAGAAGCCTGACAGGAAGAATTGGGTAAGTTGGCATAGACCAGGGGAGCCTTTTGAGTACCATGGTTACGACCCAAATTCGGCAATGACGTATCGAAACAGGTTTTACTGGAACTCCCGGGGTTATTTCGATCACGATTATGGAATGAACAAGCCGGCTCACGCCAACAGAGTACTCGTTGTAGGAGACTCGTACGTCGAATCGATTCAGGTTCCTTTGCGTCTCACCTTTCATAAACGCATGGAAGCTTCTCTGAACAAACTACCTCTTGGCGAGTCGGGAGGGGTCGTAGAGGTCATCGCCTTGGGGAACTCTGGGACGGGTCAGGCGGCTCATCTGAAAGTTATCAGGACAGAAGCCACGGCTTTTAAGCCTGATCTTCTAGTCCTGACACTTTGCAGCAATGATTTCTGCGACGATGACCCACAACTCAAGTCAAAAATGGTGCTGTTCTCAGGAGAGTTCGGATCATTCACTAGGGGTCTCGTGCGGCATGGGTTTCTTGCCTTGACGTTTGCAGTGAGGCAGTACCAAATTCTCCAGAGAAATAAAATAGTCGTATCTCCTGAACTCATGCAATGGGCGGCCCAAGAGGTGCCCGGAGTGGAGGAAGCCTGGAAAAGGACCTTGGATTATGTGCGAGAATCCAGCTTATTCTGTGAAGGAGAAGGGATATCATTCCTACTGGTTTACCTGGGCTCTGAAATCGAGGTGAATTACGCTCTTGATCCAGAGGGTACGATGAACTCATTACGTGACATGGGTAAAGCCCATGAGCAAATGCGTTGGGACATGGACAAGTCCGTTCGTCGCGTATCGGAATATTGCGCCAGGAACAATATTGCCTTTCTGTCGCTCTTAAGACCTTTAGCCCAGGCACAGGCCGAGACGGGCAAAGCCGCGTTTGCAGACCATTATTCCATGTTCGGCCATGAGATAGTCGGCCGAATACTCACCTGTGTTATCCAGAGATATCTGGAGACCAAGGCACTGTTGAACTTCGATGGCTGTCTCGATATAAAGGTTTTCCCATGAACACTGCCCCTGCACACGTCGTAGGTTTTGGCTCGCTGAACCTTGATGAATTTTGGGAAGTCCCTCCGCAATTTCTTCGGAACCACCGAATCAGAGTCGGACACGAGTACGTTCGAGACGTGGAATGGTTTAGAACTTTTTACCCGAGCTTGAACGAGACCGGTGTTTTCAGGGGGGCTGATCCGGGCGGATCGGCAGCCAATATGATAGCTGCCTTGAGGCAGATGGGATTTCACACGGGTTTCATAGGGGCCACCGGACAAACGGATGCCCACCTGTTGCGGCTTCAGGAGTTGGGGCCTCCATCCAATCTACGGATCATACAATCGAACGTGCCTGCTGGTCGATGCCTTTCCCTCATTTGTAGCGAAGACTCTGACAAAGATCGTGCTCTGGTCATACTCCCCAACGCAAATGACTTGGCAGGTTCAATAGAACTCGAGCCGGATTTTATACCTGGTTTTCAATGGATGCACATGACCTCGTTTGTGTCCGGGAACCCCTTAGAAAAACAGGTGAAATTGGTCATGAATTTCGCAGGCAGAATTCGAATAAGTTTTGATCCAGGACCACTCTATTGCGGCCTAGGGATTCAGACGTTGAAACACATACTCCAACGCACGGAAATCCTGTTTGTCTCGGAAGAAGAATTGCTCACGTTGACGCAACGTCATTCAGTTGAGCCAGGAGTGGAGGACTTGCTGGAGTTAGGCACCAAGTTGATCGTGGTCAAGAAAGGTCCGAGAGGAATAACGGCTTTCAGTCTAGGTTCGTCTTCTCACCGACCCGCTCACAAACCAGAGCGAATCGTCGATCGGACAGGGGCAGGGGACGTTGGTGCGGCAGGATTTCTGGCAGGACAAATAATGGGTCTTCCCCTGGAGGAATGTCTGGAGCTTGCCGTCATGGCCGCTGCGAAAAGTCTTGGAGGTTATGGGAGACGCGCTTACCCAGACACATCGTTCCTGCGAACTTTTTGGGAGAAGAAATGAACTCTGAGATTCAACATGCTTCACCGTTCAGTGGGAGGGTGAAAAAATGGGAGTAGCATCTGAAAGGGTTTTTGTGACGGACTGCGAAGGACCGATAACGAAAAACGACAACGCCGCGGAACTCGCAGCGGCGTTTATTCCCAAGGGAGACGTGTTCTTTTCGACTTTGAGCCTTTACGATGATTACCTGGCGGAAGTCTTACGCAAGCCCGGCTACAAGGCGGGGGACACTTTGAGGCTCATTCTGCCGTTTTTCAAGGCTTTTGGCCTTGATAATCGAAGTGTCATGAAATTCTCCAGGATGAATATACAGATTGTACCGGATGCGGGGGATATCCTGCAGAAGATTATGGAGATAGCGCCCGCCTATATCGTGAGTACGAGTTATTCTCAATATATCATGGCTGTGTGCGACGTTCTGGGCTTCTCTTTTCTGAATACCTACTCCACCACACTAAATCTGGACGAATACGACTTGTCTTCCACAGAAAAGGTTATGATCAAGGATTTTCATCGCAGGATACTGGATCTACCACCATTCTCCATAGAGGGAGCCGGAGAGTTCGGAGCAAACTTGAGCCCGCCTGATAGAGAAACCATAGCGGTATTGGATGAGATCTTTTGGCATCTCATGCCACAGCTTGGGATCTATCGTCTCGTGAGGGATGTTAATCCAATAGGAGGATTTGAAAAAGCAGCGGCCATTGATCGAATTGTTGACAGGCACGGAGTTGCTATTAGGGACGTCTGTTACGTGGGGGACAGTATCACTGATGTGGAAGCCTTCAGGAAAGTGAAGGCGGGGGGTGGATTGGCCATCTCTTTCAACGGAAACAACTGGGCCGTGAAAGAAGCCGAAATTGCTATCACGGCCCAGACGGCGTTCCCCATAGGTTGGCTGGCGGATCTGTTCTTGACCAAAGGACGTGAGGCTTTGGAAGATCTCCTGGTGGCGAGGGTCTTTCCCGAAAACGTTGACGAGATTTCTCAGATCAGTTCACGTGTCAGGAAGATAGTTCGGACAGAAAAAATAGGAAGCCTTGGTTGATTCCCTATCACCAAACATAGGGGATGAATCGCCAGGTCCGACTCACATACGCGTCGTAGTCGGGATAGTGGTCACACAAGATCCGTTCCTCTCGAATCGATTTTACGACATAGAGTATTGTAAAGGCCAGCCACAGAGGAATGGAAAACAGACTGTCAAAAAAAAGCCAATAACCGGCGAACATCGTACTGGCGGCCGTATACATGGGATGGCGTATTTTTGCGTACACGCCTTTTGTGACGAGAGTGCCGCTGCGCCGCGGAGCCGCATAAACCCTGAAATTTTTGCCCAACGCCCTGAAACTCAGCCATCCGAGGGTCAATCCGCCGATGCCTATGAGAACGGCCACTGTCTGCTGCAAGCCTGAAACATGAGGCATTCGGATGGAGTATTCTAATGGGGCGATCACCAGAATACAGAGCTGCAATAATACATAGGAAATGGATATGTGGCGAAGGTCCTCACCTCGCCTGTGAGGATCACGGTGCGGTCTCGTCAGACTAAACGGCCCATGGCTCTTTTTTCCGCGCTCGAGAATCATGAGATATATGATACCCCAATGCAAGTTGTACACCGCTCCGAAACCGAGTTTCCGCAGGAAGACCGCCACTGCGGGAGACCGGTGCCCGGAGAGACAGGTGACCAAGACAGGGCGGTCCCGGGGCTTAGTTCCGGCAGCTTCCACGACTCCGGCTCCCCAAGGAAAGTTCTCGGCCCCCTGCATTCTGTTCCAGTGAAATTCAGGCTTAGTCCGCACATCTACAATCCAAGTATCTGACGGCAAGTCCTTGAGTTGCCATGGCGCAAGCGGCCTGGCTCCCCCCGCAAGGGTGACGATTTCTGCGCCGAACACCAAATTAAGAAGCAGCAGGAAAAAACCATCGTCTACAGCACCATCACTCGCCTGATGTTCCTGGAACACCGACCATAAAATGAAACCCGTATGAAGAAGGTACAACCCAAAAGTGATGCTCCAGACGAGCCATCCCCAGAAGCTGCTCCAAAGAAGACATAAGCTCAGAAGAAACAACACCACGGAGGTAGTGAGGGGATGGAGCATTTGAGTCGAATGGACCCGATTGAAGAGGTGACTGTCCCGAGAGAAAGACGGTAGAAAGACCAGGTAAGTGACTAATCCGAAAAAAGAAATACAGAACACAAAAAAGGCCGCTACTGCAATGAAAACGGCAATTACTACTCGAAGCGTCGAAGGCTCGAAGAGGGTTTCCGGCTTATCAAGGAGCGTGAGCAACAAACACACCCCTGCCATGACATAGACCATAACAGGCAAGAGTCTGCTTTCAGAAAGGTGCTTGAAATTATCATGGACAAAACGGTACATTTGGTACAGGCGGGAAAAAACCTCCAGTCCTTCATTCAGGGCGCGTTTTGTACCACCTCAAGATGCCGTATGGTGCCCGCTGCAACAGTGCATGTATTCGGCTGATCCTGTGTGGCGATGCCAAAACATCCTTGTTATCTATTTATAGCGTATTCTTCTGAGTTTCTTGAGCAGTCGTTTTCTTGCGGCCATCGCCTTCCGCTTTTTCTTGACACTCGGCTTTTCATAGGCTCGACGCTTTTTGGTCTCAGTGAGAACTCCAGATTTCTGAACCTGCTTCTTAAATCGCCGTAACGCATTTTCGAACGGCTCATCTTCTTTGACGTAAACTCCGGGCATCCAGAATATACTCCTTTCCAAATGAGATAATTGCTCCGCGAGTGGTAAAACCCGCATTTATTGCGTCCTGCTCGGGGAAGAGTGTCTCATCATACCCCATCTCGGAACGGCTTGTGTATAGTTTGTCGGATGAAACGAAAATGTTCGACACACCTCCGGCATCACGCGTCGTGTGTGTCCATCTAGCAGTGCTTATGAGAAAATTCCGGCTGGAAGTATCAGGCCCCTTTTGTCCGAGCATTAGCGGCCTGTCGGCCCTTTTCTTGCCAATGCTCTCCGTTTAACGGTTTTTGTTACTGGGCCCGGGTAGCTGCTGACCAACCGACCCCAATGAACCGTTAGCACAGCATAAACCTCACGAATTCAGTCGTCAAGACAAATACCTCCTCGCAGCGTTTTTTGTTGTCACCCACCCTGATCGGTCGACAAATCGTCCGCCTTCTACTCAGCCTCTCCGAGGGAGGATGTACGTCTGAGACAAGGACGATGCCGTGTCCCGGGTCTGTGCTCAATCTTGGCCCGATATGCGTCATTCCCGGCATAGTAAATATTGCTGCTCATGGATTTCATCCTGACCCGGATGCCACTGCTATACAGGAAATTTCAACCAAGGCGTCTCTGGGGAGCGACGAGACTTCCACTGTTTCTCGAGCAGGAGGATCCTCCGTGAAGTACGAGCCATAAACTCTGTTAAAATTCGCAAAGTCGCCAAGGTCTTTTAAGTAACAAGTCGTCTTCACCACATCTTTGAGTTCTAAACCGCTCGCATCCAATATGGCACTAATGTTTGTCAGCACACGGTCTGTCTGGGCCTGAATGTCACCGTCGACCATGTTCCCAGAGATGGGTT
>JAUPKT010000309.1 GCA_030837305.1 Thermodesulfobacteriota bacterium | reverse complement strand
GGAGAAGACTTCATGCTCGGTGCTGAAGGCCTCTTGGGCCTGGGGAGAATTTGCCCCATGTTCTCGGGAGGCATTGGCTGACCACATGTACCCGCAGCGAGCTATGAAGCGCTTGGCAAGATGCCGGGCAACGTTCAGGGCGGTTCGTGCGCCATAGGTCTGATTGGTCTTGATGATATCCGCGCCTGCCAAGGCTCGTGCATGCAATTCCAGGATATCCTGTTCATACACCTCAAGGGGTTTACCCGCTGTGTTGCACAATATATCTATTTTGCCCAGCACCTTGGAGTAGGCCAAGTCCGAGGCGTCTCCATACGTGACGAAGCTCACTGCCGCTCCCTTGTCTATAAGGTAGCGATAGATGGCAGCCTCTCTCTCCAACATGCCCACCATGGCCCACGTCCTGAGAGACACACCCCGGGTGAAGAAAAGGACGAGGTGAACATTCATGGAACAGCCGCTTCTTCGGCCAGGACGAGGTATTTCTCAGCCACATCGTCCAAATTGGATACTGTGATGAGCTGCTGGAACGTTTCATAGTTTTCGGTAAGAAGTTGCAGGGCCGGGAGAAAATCGTCCTGGGAATGGAACGGCAGGCCGGCTTGCCCCACCAGCTCAGGGTGACCACCATCGTTCAGGTACAGGGGGGGCAATCCACATGCCATGGCTTCAATCAAGGCATTAGAGCATGGGTCATTTTGGCTGGCTGTGATGTAGATGTCGTGGTGACGAAGAATGTCCGCCAATTCTTCGGACGAAACCGGGGGAATGCAGCGTGCCCGTTCCAAAGGCTCGGAGAGATTTCCCACAAACGTATATTCGTACGTATCCCAATCGATGTTTCGTTCGATCCATTTGTACATGGGCCCGCCTTTTCGGGGGTTGTTGGACCAACTGGTTGAGATCAACCGAATTTTTCTGTCTGCGGAAAAGGGAATTCGTCCCTTGGGGTGGAAGATATCCCTGTCCACTGCGTTGTGGATGATGGTGGGCGAGACCGGTTGATATCCCAATTCTACGATGCGCTGGTACGTCCACGCTGATTGCAGGACCGTTGCCGACGCAAACTTAGCATTGAGTTCGTAGCATAATTCGTCCTTTTCTCTATCAAAGCCCCTGATCAAGTGAATGGGGCCGTCGATTCTGTGAATTACATTGATCCTGTGGGATCGACTGAACTCGAGAAAACCCTCCACGTCAAAGTGAATAGAATTAAGGATGTAGGCATCAATTTCAGGCGTGAGTTGGTTTTCTCTCACGTCAACGCCTTTTTTCAAAAGGGCTTTTTTTAAAGCCATCATGAATTGATTACCGCCGCCGTATGGCGGGGCGAAAAATTTATGCCAAAGTCCAATGGTTATCATTCCGTGAATTCTTTCTGCGCGGGATGGGGCTCCTTCGCACCGGGGAATACTGAGAAGGTTCCTACTTCTTGGGGGTTTCGCAAGTCCCTGGTCATGGAGACGGCCAACCTTCTCATAAAGTTCTGTAAAGAGTGGTGCTGCCTTTTGCGGGGTGTGTCGTTCCAAGATCGTTTGGAGGTGTCCGTCGGTGGTTGGACCGAGCTGGTGGTCCTTCATGTCTCGACTGATGATTCGAACTGCATCCGGGACGCTGGAGTAGATACAGCTTGGGTGGAGAACGTCACGGGCCATTCCGACGTCGGTGCTGACGATCTTGCACTTGGTGGAGGCTGCCTCCAGGATCGCGTGGGGGCCTCCTTCGGACCTGCTGGAGACCACGTACAGATCAATAAGATTGTAGAGGAGATTCAGTTCGGTCCTCGGGAGAAAATTTGAGTGGATATCGTCATCAGTTTGGGGGGTCCCGATGAACGAATGTGGTATTTCGTGGCTGCGAAGCTCTTCCAGGAGCCAATGGCGCCTTGGTCCGGCCAGGAGCACGTGAATGTCGGCGCCGTTGTTTCTGAGCGTTCGGACAATATGGAGGAAAATATCCGGCCCCTTCACCAACTTTGGGGTGAGCAGATTCGATCCTTCAGAATCCCGCACAAAACTTCCTATGAGATACGCGTCTGAGGGGATGTTCCATTTGGTCCTCATTTCCCGGAGCACCGGGTCTTTCCTGTCCATTGGGTGAAAGAGATTTACGTCAACGAGGTATGGGATTTTGTGCGATGAGATACCGATGCTTTTGAACTCATCATAGGCTTGGGAATTCCTTGTTACCCAGAGATCCACGAGGGGGACGGCATGCCTATGTCGCGGGAGGCTCAGATATCGGAACGGTTCACCGGGAACATGGCATACGATTACCTTGCCTTCCAGATCACTTGGTTCCAACAAAGCCAGGCCTTCCCACCAGGCGCAATGGATGACATGGGATTCTTGGAGGGATACGAAGTCCACCAGGCCTTCCATGGCTTTTTGAGCCAGTCTGATATCTTCGTCCACAGCCCAGCCGATGCCTTCGCCCCCTGTCAAAAAAACCTTTTGTTTGGTCATGGTTTCACAGCTTTCAATCCGTATCCGGTTGTAAAACCGTAGGGGTCCCTCTTGTCGTGTTTTTCTGCTGCATCCTGGTCCCAGGCAATTGCGGTGGTCTTCATTCGGGCGAATGTCAGAGCCAGGCTGTTGATTAACCAGGTTCGACGCGGACCCCAGGACATGGTTTTGTCACAGATGAGATAGCGAACCATTTCCACGAGCACTGTCCAGAAGCCTCCCTGCGATTCAATGGCGATGTCACGGAAACCGATTGCTGCGAGCACCTGGAACCAATAGTAATCCGTGTACCGGCCGTAATCAAAGGGGTCGGCGTGGATCCGATTCAGGAATGGGACACAAATCAAAGCCGTTCCCTGACTTCGCAGCACTCTGAAAATCTCTCTTAAGACAATAACAGGGTCCAGAAGATGCTCGAGAACCTCGGAACAAATGACCACGTCAAAACTGTCGGCTTTGAAGGGTACGCATTCGGCACGGCATTGGACGTTAGGGCTTTTGGCCGGAGACAGGTTTGCGTAGGTCACGTGGTGATTGATTGCGCTAAGATTGAAAGCCCCACGCTTTGCGACACGATCTCCCCCGAGGTCCAGCACATTGGTCGCCTCCAGCATATCGTTGGCATGTCGCAAATAAAAGTCGTCCACGTGGTATCTGCGAAGAGAATAGGAGAGATTTTTCAGAGACTGTTGCAGGTGCTCGTTCATCTTTTGGGTCGGCTCCCATTCATCCTTTGGATCTTGGGTGGCTCTTCAGCATGTTTGATTCGGCTGCTGCGACCCATTCTTCTACAGTGGGTCCCTTGGAATGAGCCCCGGCAGCTTTTCTGACTCCCCGACCTAGGTGGGCAAATATCACGTTATTGTTGTTATCCAAGGAACGGTCCACCTTGAGGTTTCGATACGGAGAGCGTGGATCTATGAGTTTTTCCAGTTCCGGTTCCCAGAGTGTGTTCCTACAGGAGAATACGTCGAAACCCGCCAGCCGCAGGCCGACCGTGACTTTGTCTCCCACATCAAATGCCGGCAGATCCGGGAAAAACGTGAGCCCCAGCCTTTGAAATATTTGAAAATCCACCACATACCCGAGGACATGGAGGACTCCGTCGGGCCGGCGGGTCGTGTCCATTCGCACACCCGCGGCAGCCACGCTTTTCTTGGCCGATGTCCCATGGACCTTGGGATCGGTAAGATGAGAAATGAGGAAATCGAGCCATGAGTCACTGCAGGGGAGGCTGTCCATGTGCATGGACATGAAAAAACAGGTTGCAGGGTCCACCAACCGCACGGCAAGCTCCAGGGCGATGGCGTTCGCGTAGCTGCCCCATTCCTGCTGGCTGGGTGTTTGCGACCCATGGTCAACTCCCGGCGGCAGTGGCTCAGTGCGGTTCAGGACGAAGTTGACGTCGGGAAGATCCAGGAAAGGGCTGATAAAATCCATGGGAGAGTTGTTATCGACGATCCAAAGCTCGTGGGGACCGCGAGTGAAGTGCCGAATTGCTCTCACTGACGTGTGCAGAATCGCTGCAGCGGTTTCATTGACCACATGGGACACCATCACCAGGCGTGGGGTTTCAGGGGGGTGCCGCACGGCGTGTCGTATTTGCACCGCGTATGCTCGTCCCTGAATCTCCATTGCTTGGGGACGGGATGCCGAATTCATTGGGGGATGCATAGGTCCCATGCTTTCATTCCTTGGCTGCCACCGCCATGATGCTGTCGCACCAATCAACTCTGAACTCTGTGCACACCGTCTTGACGATCCACCGCTTGATGGGATTTTTCGTCATGGGGGTCTTGTTGTAGCGGTACAGAGCAGAGACGGCGAATCCACAGAATGTCAGCAGGCTATACAGATCATTGGCCGGCCACGGGGTCTTGTGGGTGAAGTCCCTCTGGCGAACAGGGTGTGCAGCATTGGGAACCGTGGCCATTATGACGCCACCTTGTTTGAGATGCGAAAAAGCGGCCTGTGCCATCTCAAAGGCTTGTTCCGGTGTCAGGTGTTCGATGACCTGATTTGCCAGAATGACATCGAGCAACAGATCCGAGGTCATGTCTTGAAAGGATTGGAAATCGAATGTGCCCTGTGGATCCGTATCCATGGAGTAGTAGGTTGCGGCTGCGGATGTGACTGCTTTCTCAAACGGCTTGTGCGCGCCTGCGCCGATGTCCAGGACCGTTGCGCCTGAAAATAGCAGGGTGGGCAGGACATCCATGGGAGCCCGCATGGGAATGTCCAGAACATTGCCGAATTTGGCAAAGCACTCTGCCCGGAGTCCCATGATTCGATTCCATGAAAACGGAGGTTTCTGTGTCATTGTCTGTTAGGCTGTTTCAACTTTTGCGTTTGTGTTGTTTGGTGGGGGAGCCTCATCGATTGTGTATGGTTGGAGTTCCCAGATACACTTACCGGTCACGATTCCACGGGCCCTGAGGGGGCCAATGACGGCGAAGCTCACGATTCCTGCAATCCGTTCCATGGTTTCAAATGAGGCAGCGTCTCTCGTGGCGAAGTGAACTTCATAGGCACCGTTAGCCAGGTGATTTTCCGGGTACCAGACTCGCAAGAGGTACTCGTCGCCATCTCTTACGACCGTGATGCCGTCCTCTTCTGAGATGTTCCATTTACAGAGTATGCCGGCAGCGTTGAGAATGCCCAAGGAAAACATGGGGCGGTCTACCTGCCTGTTGAGTCGCAAGTGGATCTCGATGCCGAAGGGACTTCCGGATGCAACGTCCTGGATGGTTTCGGAATCTGTTCCATAGAGTCGGGCTCGGAAAATATTCACTTCTTCGGTGGATATTCTGTTGCGGACTCTGTGTTCCAGGCGCTTCTTTTCACTTCGGAAGACCAGCGTCTCGTAGGTGTTTATTGCTTCCAACGCTGTTCCGGACGCGAGGAGACGTCCCTCCTCCAGCAAGATCCCTCTGCGAGCCACGAACTGGAGCGTTTCGAGGCTGTGGCTGACGAGCAGTATGGTTGCCCCACTTTCCCGCATCTGCCGGACCCGAGCGAGGCTCTTGTTCTGGAATTTCAGGTCGCCGACGGCAAAGGTCTCATCAATCAATATGACATCGCTTTCCACATTGACTGCGACTCCAAAGCCAAGCCTCCCCAGCATGCCGCTGGAATAAGTGCGGACCGGTTTGTCGAACCATTCCCCAAGTTCGCAGAAATCTTCTATTTCCGGCAGCCTCGTTTCGATTTCCCCTCTTGAGAGTCCCATGACGGCCCCGAGGAGGCGGACATTTTCCCTGCCGGTGAGTTCCATGTGCAGACCGGCATTCAGTTCTATCATGGGGAAAATCCGTCCGAGAATTTCCACCCTGCCTGCTGTGGGCGCGGTTACCCCTGCTAAGACCTTGAGGAGGGTACTCTTGCCTGCGCCGTTTCTGCCGACGATACCGACTGTTTCGCCTTTGAGAACTTCCAGGTTTACGTCTTTCAGGGCCCATGGGCCACTGTCAAGGGATGGTCCTGATG
>JAUPKT010000001.1 GCA_030837305.1 Thermodesulfobacteriota bacterium | reverse complement strand
TTCTACAGGTCAAGAAGACATTCCTCTCCCTGTATTTGAAGGCATTTGACAGGAGATTTGTCAAGATGAGGCACAGTTTTGTGTCGTCGAGATGAATGGTTTGATTGAGCTGGGATTCGTCTGCGTCGAGGAAAATCTGGTCGGTCTGGAGAATTCCTCTCAATTTCGCAAGAGATTCAGCGTCGTCAAGAGCATCGGACACTCCGGGATCGACAATGTCGAAAACTTCCATGAGCGCGGTCTTGAGGATTTGTGACAGTGAAGAATCCGCAGGTTTCAGAATGCCTTTTGCCGCCATATCGACTTCGAGCATGCTATTGGCCAACAGCCGCAGCTTGAGGGCGTTGCGCAACATGCGGCGCACCACTTTGTCCTGACGCTGAGTCAAGTTGCCGTATCGCTCAGGATTGTCCAGGAGTCCTCTTGCGCCTGCTTCGATGATGTTTACAGGATTCTTGAGATCATGAACGAGATGTGCCGTCTGGATGTTCTTGATTGTCACCGCAATACTCCGAAATGGCGCTGGGGATTCTGGGGCTTGTATTAGGGCTCTATAATCACAGACTCTTTTAATCCTATTTCTTGGTCAAACTTTTCCCAGAATTCTTTTTCTGTTTTTCTCCATTCGCTTCCAAAGCGTTTTCCGAGAGAGGCACGGACTTTGTCGAAGACCGACTTCCACGCCGACTGATAGTTTAACGTGAGCACATCCTGGACAAATGGGGCCAACGTACCCAATTGATCTTTGGGGAGAAACGCTCGTGCGCCAAGGTCAATGGATTTTCTGAGCGAATCAGCCGAGAGGGCGTGGGCCGTAAGGATTATGACGGGCATTTTCCTCGATGAAGCGAATTGGAGCAATTCAAATCCACGAACACCCATTATGTCGAGTATGGCAGCATCATGGGTATCGGCTGCTATCTTTTCGTAACCCTCGTCGAATGTTGATGCCATGTCAATTTTGACGCCGTATTCCTCCAACTCTTCAGCGATGAGTTCCAGGACATCCTCTTCGTCGTCCACAGCCAGGATATGCTTGCCTTTAAGCGGGTTTTCAGCCATTCATCTCTTCCCATCCGACTTAATATACAGGTGCAAGAGGTTTCAAGCACGCTTGAGAGGGGGGAGAAATCACCGATAGTATTCATGAGGGAGTCATTACTGTCAACTACCTCTCACGTGTTTTTCTCCTCCGTGACCAAAATTAGAGTTCTTTATGAGATCCTTCCAAGAAGGGACGATCCCGAAGCCATCGGCATACTTGACTGCATTGATTACGGCACCTTGCAAGGCTTCGGCTGCCATCAGGGATATTCTGTTGGGGTCAACGGTTTGATCTCCCAGGGAAAGCACTATTGTCAAGTCACCGTCTACATGGCTATGGAAGGGCCTGATAACACGTGCCAGCCCCACTGTGGACTGAGCCGCGATGCGGCATGCCATGATCTTGTCAAGCCTCGCGTTGACAGCGACGACTGCCAGTGTCGTGTTTTCGACGGAAATCTTTCGCGACTCGGCCATACCGCTGTGCAGGAGTCGTGCCGCGTCGGCCAACTCCAGGCCGGATGGCGACGTTCGTGCTCCGGCAATTATGTTTCCTGAGATGTCGGTTATGTCTCCATAGGCATTCACGACAACAAGGGCTCCCACAGTCAGGTCACCGCTTGACTTGACTGCGTATGTTCCCAGACCCCCTTTCATTGCCTGATCAACCCCATAAAGCTTTCCAACCGTGGCTCCTGTTCCTGCACCAACACTCCCCTGTTGCAACGGTCCATCCGAAGCCGATTCACAGGCTTTGATTGCTAATTCGGCGTCCGGTCTCAGAGCACTACTGCCGAAATTGAGATCAAAGATGGCTGCGCTCGGAACGATCGGTATGGTCATATTCCCATAACGAAATCCGGCTCCTTGTGATTCCAGGTATCGCAAGACGCCTCCCGCCGCATCGAGACCAAAGGCGCTCCCTCCACAGAGGCACACCGCGTGGACTCTTTCTACAATGTGGAGTGGTTCCAGGGAGTCTGCCTGCCTCGTGGATGGTGCGCTTCCACCCTTATGGATACCGGCAGACACGCCCTGAGACGGCACTAGGACGACTGTGACGCCTGTTTTTCCGTCCAAGTTGGAGGCACTTCCTACACGAACGCCAGGAACGTCTGTTATGAAACCTTCGTGAGCCATTGGAGACGACCTCAGGAACACTATTGAGAATACTTGGAGAACGTTTTTGGCCTGCCCTCAGCCCTATTGATCTATCGGTCGTTTGTGGCCGGTAAGCAAGAGGACTCTTTTAGTCCCAATGTCCCGTCTAGAACGCTCTATCTATCAGCAGCGTCCAACACCCTTCGTATTTCTTTCAGCAAACGACGAGTTTCAAAAGGTTTGTTGATGAAGCCTTGGGCTCCCTGATGGAGACTCTCTTTACCAAGTCCATTTGCGGAGTACCCGCTTGCGACAAGAACTTTTACCGATGGGTTGATCTCGCGCAGCTTCTTCAGGCATTCACTACCACCCATGTTCGGCATGATGAGATCGAGGATGACCAGGGATATCTCGTCTTGGTTGAGTCGATAGAGTTCCAAAGCCTCTTGGCCGTCACATGCCTGTAGCACTGAGTATCCGGAGCTTTGCAAGGATTGACTGCCTACGTCCCGAATCACTTCGTCGTCATCGACCAAGAGAATGGTTTCGGTCCCACCTTTGAGTTCTAAGTTATCGGCTGACTGGGGACTTTCTGCCTCCGACCCCAAGACGGGAAAATAAATTTTGAAAGCAGTGCCTCGCCCCTGCTCGCTATAACATCCGATTCGGCCTCCATGCTGCTTCACGATCCCGTAAACAACCGAAAGCCCCAGGCCGGTACCTTTGCCGGATTCCTTAGTAGTAAAGAACGGTTCAAAGATTCGATTCAACGTTTCCTTGTCCATACCGGTCCCTGTGTCCGAAACCGACAACAGCACGTAACGACCGGGCCTACAATCAAAGTGGGTCCGTGCATATTCTTCATCGAGAACTACCTCGGCGGTCTCTATGACCAGTTCCCCTCCTTCCGGCATGGCATCCCGAGCATTAATTGAGAGATTCATCAGTATCTGTTCCAGTTCTGTGGGATCCGCATTTATACTCGGAACATTGTCGCCGAGGCAGAGCTTGATTGCGATCATTCTCGGGATGGTTCTCTCCAAGATGCTTTTTGTTTCGACAATACTGCTATTGAGATCAAGGGGGCGGAGGCTGATGTCTGTTTTTCGGCTAAATGCCAGAATTCTGCGCACAAGATCAGCCCCCTTTCGGGAAGATTCGCCTATCTTTTGAATTGCGTTCCGGTAACGCTCGGGAAACGTTTTTTCAATGAGCAATAACTCAGTATAGCCCAAGACGACTTGCAATATGTTGTTGAAATCGTGAGCGACTCCGCCTGCAAGGGTGCCGACGGCCTCCATCTTCTGGGCCTGTACCAACTGAGACATCAATTCCTCTCGCTCTGATTCAGCCCTCTTCCGCTCAGTGATGTCCGTGGCGATGTGTATGATCTTTTTTATGTCTCCATTTGTGTCAAGGATGGGGGTGCATGCAACGAGGAAGTGGCCCCCGAAGGCCTGCATTTCCATTTCAACGTTTTTCGTTTCCCCGGACTGCATAAGGGCCCTGGCGGGACAATCGTGAGGAGGATTTGGACTTGCATGGAACACGTCGTGACACTTCAAACTTTTCAATTCGGCCTGTGATTTGCCTGATCGGGTCAAAGTGGCTTGGTTTGCGTTCAGAACACGGTGGTTAGGATCCAGGATAATCGTGGGATGGCTTATGGCATGAAAGATGTCTTCCCAATCTTTTTGTGCAGACCGGAGATCTTCCTCGATCTTCTTTCTATCGGTAATGTCTTCTCCAGAACTCAATGTCCCCACAACTCTATTCTCATCATCCCTCATTACAGTATGGTGCCAAAGAATTGTTCGGTTGCTCCTATCGGGCCTTGTTACTGGAACCTCCCGTACCGTCGAAGTCACTCGTTCATTCGCGATCAACTCTCCAAATGTTTGGAGAGCTTCGCTCCGATAAGGCTCTGGAAGACAGGTCTCGAACCAATTCTTCCCCAAGATTTCCCCCGGGTTGTATCCGAGTAGTCGATGGCCGCTATTATTCAGGAGAGTTATGTTTCCTTCCTTATCTAACCCCAGGATAATCTCGGCGGCCATGTCCAAGTATCGCTCAGCGACTTCTTTACTTTTTTGTAGAGCCTTCTGTGCCGTCCTTTCCTCTGTCTGATCACGAAAAACGAGGACTACTCCAACCATATCACCGTCATCGCCCCGTATTGGTGCACCGGAATCAGCGATGGGAAACTCTCTTCCGTCTCTGGATATCAGGAGGGTATGGTTGGCAAGCCCTACTATAAGCCCTTTCTGGAGTACCTCGGCCACAGGATTGACAACTACCATCCGAGTCTCTTCATTGACGATCTGAAAAACATCTTCCAGGGGCTTGCCGAGGGCGTCCGATTCGGTCCATCCCGTGAGCGACTGGGCCACCGGATTGATGGCCCGGACACGCCCTTCCCTATCGGTTGTAATGACCCCATCGCCGATGCTGTAGAGTATTGTACGAAATTCTTCCTTTGCCTCGCTCCGTTGTTTTTCGGACAAGTAGAGATCTTTGAATATCTTTCTCTGGCGAACGACAAACAGCAATCTCAAAATGGTACCGACAACAATGATGAGCAAAACGAGGGCAATGGCTACGGCAGTTGCCCGGTAGTTGAGTTCTCCCAGGATTTCATCTCTATCAACTTTTGCTATGAGAACCCATGATGCCCCAGGAATCGGATGAACATCGGCCAAGACGTCAACGCCTCGATAGTCTCTGGCCTCAAGGAAATGGTGTTGCCCTCGAAACGCTGCCACTGCGGCCGAGTCAGTCTCGCTCATGGGAATCTTGAACTTCAGGGCACTCTCAGGACGATGACGCAAGTCATTCAAGAATACGACATCATCTCCATCCCTTCTCACAAGAAGTGTTTCTGCCGTCTTGCTGGCAACAGGCCAAGATTGAAGCAATGGGTACAGCTCCGTTTCGGGATCAGTGCGAAAGACGATCAGTCCTACAAGCCGGCTGTCAGAACTCAAAATAGGGGCTGCTATGTCGAGATGAATTCGACCACAGATAGAGCAAATGTATAAGTCACCGAAAGCGATCCTATGGTTGGTCATTGCGTCGTTCGCCACGCTGACTGCTTCTATATCTTTGAGATGGGGATCTTGGTTGAGCGCTAAGACAATGTTCCCATTAGGATCTAACAAGAGGGCATCATGGTACCGGTAAGCGTACACCAGGGATTTTAGAGTCTTCCCGAATTTGGATTTCAGGTCCAGATCGTCCGGGTTCGCTATAAAATTTTCCATGGCATCGACAAAAAAAGGACTCCCTGTCAGCATGCGAAGTCCAGCCATCCGCTCTCTCCTCCATACATTGATTTGGTCGTCCTTGAGTGCGGCTATGGCATGGAGTTCTTCGTACGCCTTCTTGCGTAAGGCGTTTGCTTCCATGCAATAGTAGAGATAACCCATGGCGAGAATCAGAAACGACGACACCGCAACGGCAACCCGCCAGGGCCATTTCTTCAAGAGCACATCC
>JAUPKT010000308.1 GCA_030837305.1 Thermodesulfobacteriota bacterium | reverse complement strand
TGTCGGCTCAGGCGCATGGAATATTCTTGAGCCTGCTCGTTCTCCGCTCTTGCAGGGTCAGCCTTTCCTGTTGATGAACCGGCACTGAAGGCCTTGGCCTCTTTGGCAAAAGTTCCTGCAGACGACTCCAGGCGCGAACCCTCAGTCCTTATAAAACTCTCCCGATCTCCCGATTTGTCAGAAGGATGGCTCAAATCAGCGATGGTCTGCAGTGACTTTGCCTGAAGTCCCCGATCAGTAATGTGAGCACGCAAATTCTTGAAATTTGCGTCCATGTCTCGTTTTGTTTTCTCCACCAATGTTTTAAGCTCTTCCACAGCTTTGGTCTGTTGAAGAGTGTTCTTGTTCTGCACGAGCATGGCTGCTATCTTTTCTTGCGTCATGGAACTGGTCCGCACAAAATGTATCTGCGCCAGACTGGTGGCCACAATGACCCCAATGAGCACCCATGAGAAGTATCGAAACGGAAAAAGAATCTGTTCTTCGTCCTCCAACAGATAGGATGTCTCGATCTTCTTTTTGCTCCAGAAGTACCACAGAATGAGAAAAGCAGCTATTGCAACACATTGTAAAGATATAATGATAATATGGACAAGCATATTGCGGAGCCTCCAGCTACCGTTTAAGTTATATTTAGCATCAGTTAGATTTGAGTGCAATATAATATATGAAGAAAATAATATAACTAGCTAAATAAAATAGTTTAGTCTGTCGCTAACGGCCGAGAACTCCTTTGCCGCGGGAAAACCCTCTTGACTTCACGGCCCTCATTTGGTTACATGTTTCTGTTAGAGGTTTAACGAACAGGTCGGGGATTCGCTGTGAAAAGAACATATCAACCGAGTAATCTCTCCCGAAAAAGAACTCACGGATTCCGGATTCGGATGAGGACTCAAAGTGGACGCATCGTCCTCAAACGGAGAAGGGCTAAAGGGCGTAAACGCCTTTCAGTCTGAACAAGAGACCTTCAGACTGCACAGATGGGATAGAATTCGTCGTTCCTCGGAATTCCGGCGAATCATGCAGGAAGGTGCCAGATACCGGACCAAAAACTTTCGTATCAGGGTCGTGAACAACCCTTCCGGTCAAAGGCGGGTCGGCATCATCGCAAGTAGAAAAGCTGGGAACGCTTGTGTTCGAAATCGCATCAAGAGGAGACTTCGCGAATACTTCAGACTAAATCGGGACAAAATGCCTCCCGCGTCGGATGTGGTATTCACGGTCACTCATGGGGCGACGAAGTTGAATACAAACCAACTCACAGAGGAGTTGGACCGATTTTTCCTCAAGTGCACATGAGCCTCGGTAAGCGTGCCCTCCTAGGGGCGGTGAGAATTTACCAGGTTTGCCTGTCACCTCTCTTTCCCTCTGCGTGTCGGTTCTATCCCACCTGTTCTCACTACGCCATGGATGCTGTTACGCAGCATGGCGTACGAAAAGGAATGTGGTTGGCCCTGAAGCGCCTCCTGCGATGCAGGCCCTTCGGACCAGGAGGATATGACCCGGTACCGTAGCCCGTCCCCGTCATGCGCCTCCAATGAGTAATGCGTTGACTCCAATCAACCCCACCTAGGGGAGATAAACATGGATCGAAATCTCATCTTGGCAATCGTGTTGTCGGTGGCCGTTATCGTTGGCTTCCAATACTTCTTTCAGTCCTTTTCTCCACCTCCGCCGCCGGAAAAAATATCCGAGTCAACCGGTAGCCCCGCCTCGGAATCAAGAAAGAGCGAAGCCACTCTCCCGCAGTCGGATCAAACGGTCCAGTCGCAACAACAGCCGGCCGAGGTGACTCCCAGCCCAGGCTCAATTAAACCGCTGGAGACTTCCCTATCAGAACCCCTCAAGGAAAGGACTATCAAAATAGACTCCCCCTTGTACGAGGCAATACTCTCCTCAACAGGGGGACGGATCGTCTCATTCAAATTGAAGAAATATCGCGTGCTGGTTGACGCACCCGAACTCGTGAATCTCTTCGAACCGGGAGGACCGGACACAGCAGGCCCCTCCATTGTATTAACCACCCGGGAAGACACTTTCAGCGACTCCCGCCTGACATACGTGATCGATCTGAATGAGAAGGAAATGCAGTTGGGACAAGGGCGGGCAAGCCTCGTGGTTACCATGTCCGCGAAGACCTCGTTGGGGCTCACCATTCAAAAGAAATTTACCTTCCACGCTGAAAGCTACCTTATCGATTTTTCCTTTGTACTTGCCAGTGAATCGAGCGAGAACAAGAATTATCTGGTGAGCCTTCCCTGGAAAAAGGTGTACAGGGGTGAGGGAGATGTACAGTTCGCATGGAACAGCGTTGAAATACTCCTCAACGACCAACTGAAGGACTACTATTTCAAAAATATCAAGGGGGATGAAGAGCCTTCCGGCAAGATTAGATGGGCAGGCCTCGGGGATGTCTATTTTTTCAAAGCGCTGGTTTTCGAAAGCCAGCCGGCCAATAAAGTTACTCTTGTGAAACCTGCAAACAACGAAGTCGCAGAAATACTGATACGGCATGGAGCCGTAGATGTGCCTGCGGGGAAATCCGTGGAGACAAAATTAGGCATTTATCTGGGGCCTAAACAGAGGGATGCTCTGCTTGCAGCGGGATCGGACCTTTCACAGGCGCTCTTCTATAGCACGTACAAAATATTGGACATCATGTCCGAATATTTGATGGCATTTCTCAGATTCTCCAATTCAGGCTTCACAATCTTCGGGATCACCATACCCGACACAAATAACTATGGAGAAGACATTATCCAGCTCACTATTCTCATCAAAAATCTTTTAATCCCTCTCACTCACAAG
>JAUPKT010000042.1 GCA_030837305.1 Thermodesulfobacteriota bacterium | reverse complement strand
TAGTTTTCCACTAGAAAGAGTTCTCCGCCCACGAAAGCGCCGTCTTTCAGCGTCACTCTATAGAGGGGTTGCGGCCAGAATGTGAGGATTCCGTTGTAGATTATGAGAACCGTGAATCCGACTATCATGAGGAGACCGATCACCAGCGCTCCTCCTAAGGTCCACATGAACGGCTCTCCCCTTGCTTTCAGATCCCAGGACATGCCATTGGCCTTGGTGGCGCGAGGTGTTTGGAGATCTACTGCTTCCGAATGGCCTTCTACCGATTCCGTAACCGGTTTGTCCGTCTGTATGACCACGCTGCCGTTTTGTTGCAGGTATCTCTGACCAGGTTGAAGGGGTTCATTCGACGCATCGCAAGCCTGCGTGGCAGTCATTTTCTCCGCTTTTGAAACCATTGTGTTCCAGTCCTTCTCTCAGAGCAAGGCGGGCATCGCTTGGGTACGTGTTTTTTTGGGTCGTTTCATGTGAGGCGCCTACAGTTCCATGGCCTTCTTTCGAAACCGCAATCTCACAAGCTCAGCAACGGTATTGATAATGAAAGTCATTCCAAAAAGAACCAATCCCGTCAGGAATAATACCCGGTAAAGGGTCCCGTCCTTTGGAGCCTCGGGCAGCTCCACGGCAATGTTTGCCGAAAGAGCCCTGAGGCCGCTGAAGATGTTGAGGTCGATTATGGGGGTATTGCCGGTGGCCATGACAACGATCATGGTTTCTCCCACTGCCCTACCCATGCCAATCATGGTGGCGGAGAAGATCCCGCTGATGGCGGTGGGAATCACGATCCACATGGCAGTTTGCCAGGGTGTGGCCCCACAGCCCAGGCTGGCTGAACGAAGATGTTCCGGCACTGAATTCAAGGCATCTTCTGCCAGGGTATAGATGATGGGGACCACGGCAAACCCCATGGCGAAACCAATGATCAATGTGTTTCGCTGGACGTACGTACCGATAAAACTGCCCCGGGGATCGAGACCTATGGCATTCATGAAGGCCGCTATGCCATACGCAATGATACAGACTAAGACAGCGAGCGCCGCCCATCGTGCGAAATCAATCAATCCCGAGTACGGCATGGCCAGGCCCTTGAGATAATTGCTGTATTCGTAGCCATGAAACCTGGTGACCACATACGCTACTATCCCTGCCACTAGAGGTATGTTGAGCAGGAACAGAATCGGCGTCGCGTCTCCTGTGGAATTTAACCAGACCCTGAGGTTTCCTCCGAAAAAGACGCTCTCAAAGGTAGGCCCCACAAGGTATGCAGTGTAAAAACCCAGGCCGACCATGAAAAACATGGCAAGGAACTTGGGACGACCATCCAGTCTTAGCGCCATCTGGGGTGGAAGGAGTTGCCAGAGATATGCGCCAATGATCAAGCTCAGAGGGGTAACTACAAAGGCCAGGACAACAGCCGCTATCCAGTTTTCAACAACTGGAGCCAGAACCAAAGCAGCCACGAAGCCGAGGACCACTGAAGGAAGGGACGCCATGACCTCCATGACGGGTTTAACCTTACCCCTCACTTCACCTGGGAGGAATTCCGATGTGTACACCGCTCCGAACAGAGCCAACGGAATTGCAAAAAGAAGGGAATAGAATGTGGCCTTCAGGGTCCCAAAAATGAGAGGAACAAGGGACAACTTAGGCTCAAAAGCGTCCGTGGCCCCTGTTGACTGCCAGGTATAAGATGGCTCAGGGTATCCTTCGTACCAGATCTTTCCAAAAAGAGTCTTCAGGGAGGTCTCAGGGTGTGGAACATGCAGCTTCCAGAAATCTGTGGTGCCGTCACTGGATACTGCCAGAATGCCATCCAACCGTGTGGACAGGGCTATGGAAAGAGCACCCTGCCCTGCTGCCGTTGCCCGGGTTTGGAGTAAAGTCTTTTCGCTGCTGCCGTGTCTCAGGTTTATGCCCCCCTGGCTGTCGGCCGTGACAAAGGCCTTTGTTTGTTTACTCGGGACAAACGTCGTAATCTTGGAATCTTGGGGCGGGAAGACCTTTGCGAGTTTCAATGTTTTCCCATCAGCACTGGGGACGGCCGAGGAGTCGTCCCCTGAAACGAGATAGAACACCTTAACTGATCCATCTGAGGCTGCCACCACGAGCGATTTGTCACCGAGGAGATATCCGAGTGACGTGAGGAAAACATCCGGGTCGGTGAGTTTGACCTCTTCAGCCATGATGGGATTGTCTTGATCCTGCACTGAAATCCGGAAGGCTCTGCCGCTTCTCTCGGCCAAGATTACCGTGTCTGCTCTCTCGTTCAGTACGACATATTCTATATCGGCACCGGCGGGAACCTTGGGCAAGGCAATCTTGGTGACATCGCTTGTGAGCTTCCGGGTGAACAGGTTGAGCCTGGAGGTCACGATGAGTAGATCAACAGAGCCGTTGTTGTCCACCGTGACGAGGGTTTTCACGGGGCGCTCACCAAATTCCCCAAATCGGTAATCCATAGCCCTTATGGGGCTGTGTTCCGCAGAGACCGCAATTTCGTCTTCCAGTTGAAGTTCAGGCTGAATTCTTCGCACCTGTTTGCCGGGTATTCGAGAATAGATAGCCCTTCCATCAGTGCTGTCCCTGTCATCCAAGCGGGTCAAACCTGCGGGAAAACTCTCTTCGGGCAATATCTCCACCACAAAGGTGATTTTCCCAAACTGAACGGTTCCATCTGAGAAGCCCGCTGCAATATGAATACCGTCCAAAGCCTTGGAAAAAGCTGTTACTTCTTTCCCCTTGAAGTCGAACGCAGGCACACTAACTTGCTTCCCGGTTCCGAGGTGCCAGGCTGTGGCAGAGCCTTTCCTGTCCAGCACCAGGGCTATGGTGTTGTAGTCGTCGGTAAAGAGTGATTTGATTTCATGCGGTTGGTTCTCCAATTTGTAAGAGGCGTGACTTTCAACATACCCGCCCCGGAACAGGGGGATTACTTCGTAGACGAGGAATACCATCATGGCGAGTACCGCCCCGATGACGAAGGTCCCGCCTATGGTGATCATTTTGTCTGCCAGTTGATCGGCAATCAGTACCCAGGGTCTCGTCTTCTTTGGTCCCAAACTTTCCGGCATGTATTGAAGACCTCATTTGTACTTACGGCATGACCATGACAGGTCAATCTATCCGTATACCATAGAATTGGGTTTCCAGAAAAACGTCACGGGCGTTGAAGGCCCGCTGGATTCCGGTAATGTTCATAGAATTATATTCTTTGTCACGGGTGCGCTCAATAAAGAGCGCACCCCCGTGGATAACTTCTTAAACCAGAGGCGCTTGCCTTATTTGATACCCAGTTTCTTCAAGTCTTCGTCGGCCAAGGCCTTTGAAACAGGATAGAAACCGTCCTTAAGAACAATTTGCTGACCCTCTTTGGAGAACACGAATTTGATGAACTCCTTCATGAGGGGATCAAGGGGCTCATTGGGTTTCTTGTTGAAGTAGATGTAGAGGAAGCGAGCCAACGGATAGTCACCGGAATACGCATTCTGTGCGTCCGCATCAAAGCACTTGGCGCCATCCTTGGCGGAAAGAGGCACAATCTTGACGTCAGCAGTTTTGTAGCCAACGCCTGAGTACCCAATTGCGTATTTGTCTGAAGAGATGCCCTGAACAACGGCTGAGGATCCGGGCTGCTCTTTCACAGTGTCTTTATAATCTCCTTGAAAGAGGGCCACGTCCTTGAAGTAGCCGTACGTCCCGGAGGCTGAGTTACGACCGTAGAGAGAAATCGGTTTGTCGCCCCATTCGCCGGTAAGGCCTGCTTCGCCCCATGTCTTGATATCTTTCCCCCCGCCCTTGAAGGTTTTTGAAAAAATACCATCGAGTTGTTTGAGGCTGAGGCACTTGACGGGGTTGTCCTTATTCACGAACACGGCCAGGGAGTCGACAGCGACTCGGACTACGGAAGGCTTGTAACCGTATTTCTTCTCGAACGCCTCAATTTCTTTGGACTTGATTTCCCGAGACATGGGACCAAACTGGGCGGTTCCTTCGATAAGGGCCGGTGGAGCTGTTGACGAGCCCTTTCCCTCGATCGCTATTTTGACACCCGGATACTTGGCCCCAAAGCCTTCCGACCAATATGTCATGAGATTGTTGAGAGTGTCGGATCCAACTGATTT
>JAUPKT010000307.1 GCA_030837305.1 Thermodesulfobacteriota bacterium | reverse complement strand
TAACGATACAGGGTATCCCGGGAGAGCCCGAGGGAACGTGCTGCGGCGCTCCGATTACCGCCACTGCGTTTCACCGCCTCCACACATATCTTCTTGGCCAATTCTTTGGTCAGTGCGCTCATCTGTCGGCCTGGAGGGAAGGGTATGTTCACAAGCCACTGATGCGAATCCGAACTAATTGAAGGAACGTCAAGCCTCAATTTGCCCCCCCTCCAAAGTATCAGGGCCTTTTCAAGAACGTTTCTCAGTTCTCGAACATTTCCCGGCCAATCATACATGGCGAGTTGGCCCAGGGACTGGGCGTCGAGACGTGGAGTTGCGGAGAGGTTCATTTCCACCGCCAGTTTGTTGATAAGTTCCCGGGACAGTATGGGGAGGTCTCCCAGACGGTTTCGCAGTGGTGGAACGCGTATTGGAAAAACATTGAGTCTGTAGTACAGGGACGCTGAGAATCGACCGGACTGTGTTTCCTCTACGAGATCTTTGTGAGTTGCTGCCACTATACGGGCATCGACACACACAGCGCGTTCGCCTCCGAGACGGTGAAACGATTTAGAGTCGAGAAATACCAGCAGCTTGGATTGGAGCGCCGGAGACAATTCGCCGATTTCATTGAGCAGAAGAGTGCCTCCTTCGGCGAGTTCCAAGAGCCCCTTTTTTCTCTGTTTGGCTCCGGTGAAAGCGCCTGATTCATGTCCAAAGAGTTCCGATTCGGCCAGTTCATGGGGTAGCGCCGCACAGTTGATTGTCAGAAAAGGGCTTCCTGACCTCTTGGAGTGATTATGTATCCAGTAAGCCAGGTGGTCCTTTCCCGATCCGCTCTCGCCCAATAAGAGGATAATGCTGTCTGTAGCCGCTGCCTGCCTTGCCAACTGATAGGTCTGGACCATGGATTTTGAACGATAGCCCGAATCGGATATGGTCAATTTGGGAATGGCCTCTCGCCGTTCTGTCACGTCTCGACAGATTCCGCAGACTCCAACGATATCGCCGACACTATTCTTGATCGGGACTCGCACATCGTGAAAAATGAATGTTTCATCCTTGATGCGGACTGCATGCTCTTCTTCAATGGTCTCTCCACCAAGAACCCGTGTGTCCCATGCACGCATCCGTTCCCCTGCCTCGTCACCATAGATGTCTTCAGCTTTACGGCCGATAATTCCTGATGGAGACAACCCACACAGTTTGCTCATGGCAGGGTTGACGTCAGTAAAATTCAACTCACCGTCCTTTGTGAAGATGAGATCCGGCACCGAATCAAAAAGTGCTCGGTATCTCTCGGCAGACCTGAGCACAGACTCCGATGCGAGTTCATTCTCGGTCATGCCGGCAATCACCACCACCAGTATTGTGGACTGTCCTGACAAGAAACGAGCTGCTCTGATGCTTGCGGTGACCGGAAACGAATTCTTTCTAGGCACTGGGGACTCGAAAGATCGGGCGTGTTCTGAAATCGCCCCACTAAGGGCGGCATCCAAACTTTCCCAGCCTTCAAGTCTTCCTATTTTCTTGCCCAGAATCTCCTCTGCATCAAAGCCGGTCATGGAAAGGAAACCCTGGTTGGTCTCCACAAGTGTCCCGTCCTGAATGATCAGGACGCCATCAAACAGCATATCGAGGATCTTGATGAACCGCCCCCCCCAGTCCGATATGCCGCCAACGGCCAATTCCGAATGGCGGTCCCTGTCTTCTGAATTGGGTGTAACAGGCAAGTCGTTCTCCGGCTTGGCAATCATTCCGGCCAATGACAGCTGTGAGCCACGGTCACCGGCACATCCTCACGGAGAGAACGGTTTGAAGATTGCCGCGAGTTTGAAGGTGTCAAATGTATCAGAGGAGCGAACGTATAACATCCCCTTTTCCCAGTATACCCACCAATCGACCCTTCTCGACAACCGGCAGCGTGTAGAGCTTACGATCGGCCATCAACCGAGCCGCTTCCGTCAGGTCTGTGTCAGGAGACACACTCACAGCCGGCTTGGAGTAGATATCCCCCACCGTGGTTGCTGTTAACCGTTCAAAATCCTTTTGCAGTCTCCACGGATTCCCAATTGGTATTACGGAATCAAGGATGACAAACACCGTGGGGATGTGGAGAGGTTTGTTTTGGTTGACGAGATCCGACTCGCAAACAACGCCCAGAACGATTCCCTCTTGATCCACGACGGGCACTCCGTTGATGTTACGGGTAGCTAGTATTTCCGCCAGATCCCGCAGCGATGTCTCCGGTCGAACAGTGATGACATCCTTCGTCATATAATCAGCTACTTTAGGCATGGCGATCTCCTTTGGCACAAGCGCCGCATAAGCAAGGTATTGATGTTTCAAGCCATATTACGTCTCAACTTGGAACGAAAGTTTGTTTCCGACTCGAGAAGCCTGTATCGTTTCACCTGGATGAAACTCCCCTGCCAGTATGCTCATGGCCAAAGGATTTTCTATTAATCGTTGGATTGCTCTCTTTAAGGGTCGTGCGCCGTACGAGGGATCAAAACCTTCAGATGCCAAAAGATCCCGGGCACTTGCATCCAATTCCAAGCTGATCTTGTTTTCTGCCAACCTCTTGTTCAATCTTGCCACCTGAATATCCACGATCTTTTTTATCTGTTCCATGGAGAGCGCATGAAAGATGATGATGTCATCCAACCTGTTCAAGAATTCCGGTCTGAAGTGGTACCGGAGGGCTTCCATCACCTTTGTTCGCATGGCTTCCTCGTCTTTGCCCGCGTACTCCCTTATTTCTGTGGAACCAATGTTGGACGTCATAATGATGATGCAATTCTTAAAATCCACGGTTCGGCCCTTGCCGTCGGTTAGTCTTCCGTCATCAAGGATTTGGAGAAGTGCATTAAAGACTTCCGGGTGGGCTTTCTCAATTTCGTCGAACAGGACGACGGAGTACGGGCGTCTCCTCACAGCCTCGGTGAGATACCCACCTTCTTCGTAACCCACATATCCCGGGGGAGCGCCTATGAGTCGCGCTACGGAGTGACGCTCCATGTATTCAGACATGTCAATGCGGACCATGGCTTGTTCGTCATCAAAGAGAAACTCTGCCAATGCCCGAGCTAATTCAGTCTTGCCCACGCCGGTGGGACCCAAGAAAATGAACGATCCTATGGGACGGTTCGGGTCCTGTAATCCTGATCGGGCACGACGCACAGCGTCGGAAACAGCCACAATTGCCTCCTCTTGACCGATAACCCTGGCTGAGATCCTGTCCTCCATCTTAATGAGCTTATCAAGTTCTCCCTCCAGCATTTTCGATACCGGTATCCCTGTCCACTTGGCGACTACTTCGGCCACGTCTTCCGGACCCACCTCTTCTTTCAAGAGGCCCCCATCCTGCTGAATTTGGGCCAAATCGGCGTTCTTTTCCCGGATGTCTTTCTCCAACGCTATGAGCAGGCCGTATTTGAGTTCGGCTGCCTTGCTCAGATCTCCCTCGCGTTCGGCCTTAACCGCCTCGGTCCTTGCACGTTCCAGTTTTTCCTTCAGCTCTCTGATGGCGGTAATCACTTCTTTTTCTTTCCGCCACTTGGACTTGAGAATTTC
>JAUPKT010000306.1 GCA_030837305.1 Thermodesulfobacteriota bacterium | reverse complement strand
GCTCGCTTCTCTCGATGTTCAACGAAAGGGAGAATTATTGCCTTTTATAGCTCGTCTCCCCCAGGAGCTTTCAATCCCAATTTTGTATGTAAGCCATTCCATCGATGAAATAATTAATCTGGCGGAGACAGCGATTGTTCTGGATGACGGCCACGTCACCGCCGAAGGAGCCCCTTTGGAACTCGTTGCGTGGTTCGACAGGAAGTGAGGATAAGGAGCGCTTTCTTGGGCTTTCTTGGGTGGCCGGACGACATGAACGAGAGAACCGGCTCTACTGGACGACACTTCAGGGTTACTCATCAATACCAAACACTTTTTGAAATTTTGAATTTGCCTGGCGATTGCAGGACTTGCTCAGTTGACCGTACTTTCTCAGGAGATCCTCACCCTCCGGGGTCAGCCTGGAACCGGCTGGGTTTGTTTCCACGAGCTTGAAACCGGCCTGTTGCTCCGCATCTTTGACCCTGGCCCAAATACGCCTGAAAGGTTGTCCAAGCTTGACGGCGGCTTTGCTGATGGACCCTGTCTCACGAATGGCCTTGAGGATCTTGAAGCGCCCTTCACCGATTACGGTCATACCCACTTCGTTCTCGATCCATACTTTTGATTTGACACGGAGATTCATGGCCAAATGCCTTGGATGTGGACTCTAGCCTTCAATAGCCGATCATTGGAGGGGAGCAGGACATCCGCACTTAGAGCAAGTCGGGCAGGCTTCTGTGAGCGTGACGATCACCTCAATTAGAAACCGAGAGCGGCCATCTGAGAATCTGGACCACCACGGTATCTCCCGGCTTTATAAAAGATTTTCCTGGAGGGATTACGATCAAACCGTCGGTTGAGAAGCTGGATCTATGCAACCCCACGCCCAACTTCGGAATCAAACGTGCTGTCAGTCTGCCGCGTTCCTCTTCTAGCCTGCATCGGAGAAAGCAAAGCCGATCTGATGGACTGATGGCTTGACCGGCCAGTATGGCTTGGGATTGAGGACGCATGAGGCGCTTGTGACCCATCATTTTCAAGACGGCAGGCCTCACAAATTGTTCAAAGCAAATCGTAGCTGCCCCGGGGTTCCCCGGAAGTCCAAAGATCGGCTTTTGTTCCACAGTGCCGAAGAGTACGGGCTTTCCGGGCTTCATCGCTACCTTCCAGAAAACAATCTTCATGCCGATGCGTACCAGGGACTGCTTCACCAGGTCGTGCCGCCCTTCTGAAACGCCGCCGGATGTGACAACGACATCGGCGGCAGCGAGTCCTTCCTGCAGCTTCCCAACAAGCTCATCTTCGTCATCCGAGGCGATACCCAAGGACAACGGAACCGCCCCACACTCCAGGATCTGTGCGGCCAGACTATAGGCATTGGAGGAAAAGATCTGCCCTGGACCCAGCGGAGAACAAAGATCCACGAGTTCATCGCCGGTTGACAGGACAGCGACAACAGGCCGCTTGCAAACCTTTATCTTGGCGTAGCCCGAGGCCGCCAAGATGCCTATTTCCGAGGCACCGATCGTCTCACCCGACCTGAGAACTGTTTCACCGCAGGCAATGTATTCGCCCCTGAAGCGTATGTTGGCCCCTTTGCCAGGGTCCCGGAACACCACCACGTCTCCCTCACCGGCAAAGGTATATTCCGACATGACGACGGTATCAGCACCCTGGGGAATTACGGCTCCTGTCATGATTCTGACGGTCTCGCCTCGGCTAATGCTTCCGCCAAAGGGCTTCCCCGCACGGGATTCACCCACAACGGTGAGCCTCATTCCGCTGCTGCCCGAGGAACCCTTAATGTCCTCATGCCGTACGGCAAAACCATCCATAGCGGAGTTGTCTTCGTGCGGGACATCCCTGGGGGCGGCAATTTCATTGGCGAGCACTCTCCCGAGTGCGTCGAGGATGGGTATCTTTTCAGATTCCAGAGACTTCACGCGGGCGAGGACGAGCGCCTGAGCTTCTTCGAAACTGATCACCTGCTTAACCTTCCTGCCCGGTCCATTGCGGTTGGCCTCTGCAGGGCATCACGGATCCGCTGCAGCACATGCCGGAGTCGCATCAAAAATGGCCCTGCGTCGTGTCCATAGTACGAAAGACCGCCCTGTCCGGTTTTCCAGGCAGAGCGGTCGCGGATTTGAGAGACTTCGCAGTTATTTTCCTGCTGCGTACTCGTAGTACTTCTTCGGATCGTCTTTTACGATAAAGATGACTCTCACATCATCGGCATTGAGGGCCGATGCTTTCGGATACGCCTTCTTTAACTCTTCGGCCCTTTTCTTGGCCATGTCCAGTATCTTGTCCCGCTCTCCAAACGTCATGGCGCCCGTGGGACATGACTTCACGCAGGCCGGGATCTGGTTGTTCGAGATTCTTTCAAAACACATCGTGCATTTCGCCAATTCCTTATTCTTGGGGTTTTGGCGAGGGATGTTATAAGGACAGCCTTCCAGCGTTGCCTTAAAATTGAGGTCCTTGGTTTTGGGGGTAAACAGAACGGCTCCAGTCTTTTCATCCTGGATGATTTCGTCATTTT
The DNA here is from genome assembly GCA_030837305.1 of Thermodesulfobacteriota bacterium. Classification (GTDB taxonomy): domain Bacteria; phylum Desulfobacterota; class Desulfomonilia; order Desulfomonilales; family Desulfomonilaceae; genus JAUPKT01. Next base: position 3,043 of record JAUPKT010000306.1, on the reverse strand, counting down.
CAGCCGCTGCCATGCATCCTGGTGAAAGGCAGTGCCTACACTGGTCGGAGAAGAAATTCCAGTAGACTTTTCCGTCACCGTTCGTGCCGTCAGCAAATCGAACCACCTTCCACGTTTCCGCAGACAGATCCTTGGGGTTCTGATAGCTACCCCAGTTCTTCGTTTCTGTTGCCGGAAGCTGGTTCCATTGTTTGCATGCAATCTGACAACCTCTGCACGCCGTGCACCTGGAGGTGTCAACGAGTATCGAAAATCCCTTAGACATTGATCACACCTCCTTATACTTTCTTCACTTGGACCATGAATCCCTTATACTCGGGACACATGGTGTTGGCATCTCCCACGGCCGGTGTCAGGAGATTCGTGGAGTAGTTCTTGTCGGACTTCGGCATAAGCCAACCGAAGGCAAACGGCAGTGCTACTTGATGGACCGTTTTGCCGGTGACTTTGAAGGGGCGTATACGTGGAGTCACCATTGCAACACACTCCACTTCTCCTCGGACTGAGGATACCTTAACCCGGTCACCGTTTTTGATACCGATCTCCTTAGCGAGTTGCGGACTTATTTCGACGAACAATTCCGGCTGCGCCTCAAGGAGCCACGGCTGCCAGCGAGTCATGGATCCCGAGCACCAATGCTCGGTGATTGTGTTCGTGCTGCAAACATACGGGAAATTAGGATCCCCCGATGCAAACTTGTCCAAATCGCTCTTAAAGATTTTCACTGCAGGATTGTTCATCTGAGCAGACATGGGGTTCTTTTGCAATGGGCTTTCCATGGGCTCATAGTGCTCGGGAAATGGTCCATCCACCATGCCTGGACCGAATAGGAACGCCCTGCCGTCCGGTTTCATAATGAAGGGGAGCTTCCCTTTTTCGGCGTCCGCCATTGGGGGCCATGGGCCATCCGGCACGTCTCCGACCCATTTTCCTCCTTCCCACTTGAGAATCGCCCGTTTCGGGTTCCACGGATTGCCGCTGGGATCACATGATGCTCTGTTGTACAGAATTCTCCGGTTGACCGGCCAGCACCACGCCCAGTTGGGATACAGCCCGAGACTGGTGGGGTCTTCCTTTCCGCGGCGCGCCATCATGTTGCCCGCGTTCGTATAGCTCGCGCAGTAGAGCCAATTGCCGCATGATGTGCTTCCATCGGCCTGTAAATACCCAAACGTGGGAACGAGATCTCCCTTCTTGAAATTGAGGTCCTTGCCGGTTGGATCCTTGAGCGTCATGTCCTTGAGGAAGTATCCATTGGTGGCTTTGGCCATCTTGTGTGAATCGAAACGGCCTTTGTCGTCAAGATAATCCCAATGAAGATTGACAACGGCCTCCGGGCACTTGCCTCCTTCTTTCTTGTACAGTTCCTTGAGTTTCAGGACAATCCTGCAAACCATTTCCCCATCGTTAATGGCGTCGCCCGGTGGCTCAGCGGCTTTATACCTCCACTGTGCGAGCCTGCCGCTGTTGCTGAGACTCCCTTCTTTTTCCACTGAACACGCTGCGGGGAGCAAAAATACTTCTGTTTTGATCTTCTTGGGATCTAATCCCGGTCCATGCCAGAATGAGGCGGTTTCGTTGTTAAAGATGTTGGAGTGCACCAGCCAGTCCAAATTCGACAGGGCTTTCACCACCTTGTTGGTGTTTGGGTGGCTCCCTGCAGGGTTCTGACTCCACACGAACATGCCCTTGATTTTGCCCTGGTACATCACGTCGCACATGTCCAGCCACGAATAGGACACGCCGTCGTCGGCCTTTGGCAACCACGCATAGCCGAAATCATTCTCCTTGGTTGCTTGATCCCCGTAAAATGCCTTCAGAAGGCTCACCGTATATTTCGGGTAGTTCTGCCACCAGTTGGGAGATTGAGGTTCTGCGGTCTTGGGAGTGTTGGCCTTGACGTATGATTCCAAGGTTTGTTGTGAAGATCGAGGCACCCTCAAGTAGCCTGGAATCAGATGAAACAGGAGACAGCCATCCGTGGAACCTTGCACATTAGGTTGACCACGGAGAGCGTTTATACCGCCTCCCGCTATTCCGATGTTTCCCAGCAGCAATTGAATAATTGTGCTGGTGCGGATAATCTGTGATCCATACGTATGGTGCGTCCATCCCAAGGCGTACAGCACCGCTCCGGCTTTGTCCCTCACCCCCGTGGAACTGTAAGCCTCATAAACCTTTACGAGATCCTCAACAGGCGTTCCTGTTATGTCCGAGACTTTTTCCAGGTTATATCTGGAGTAGTGCTTTTTTAGGAGTTGGAAAACGCACCGTGGATTCTTGAGCGTAGGATCTTTTTCCGGAATGCCTTTCTGGTCGCGTTTGAACGCCCACAAGGAAAGGTCGTATTTTCTCTTGTCCTTGTCATAGCCGGAGAAAAGACCGTCTTTAAAGTCAAACTTTTCGCCGACAATGTATGATGCATTGGTATAGTTATCCACGTACTCCTTGAAATACTTTTCCTTTTCCAGGATGTAATTGATCATCCCACCCAAGAAAGCTATGTCGGTGCCGGATCGCAGTGCCGCGTAGTAGTCCGCAACTGCGGAAGTACGGGTAAAACGCGGGTCGACCGAGAGAATCTTGCCGCCGTTCTCTTTGGCCTTCATGATCCATTTCATGCTGATGGGATGGTTTTCGGCAGCGTTGCTGCCCATGATGAGGAGGCAATCACTGTTTCTGAGGTCTATCCAGTGATTCGTCATTGCGCCACGCCCGAACGACTCTCCCAGAGCCGCAACTGTCGGGCTGTGTCATATCCGGGCCTGGTGGTCTATGTAGACAAGTCCGAGTCCCCTTACCATGGCATTCAGAACCCAAATCTCTTCGTTGTCTATGTTTGAGCTTCCCAAGTGAGCAATGGTCTCTACTCGGTTCACCACCTGGCCCTTACTGTTTTTTTCGATGAAGTCGGCGTCTCGGGTGGCCTTAATCTTCTTGGCAATCTCATTTACTGCCCAGTCCCATGACTTTTCCTCCCACTTGTCCCCAAAGGGCGCCCGATAGAGCACCTTTGTGAGGCGGTGGGGATTGCTGGCTGTTG
>JAUPKT010000305.1 GCA_030837305.1 Thermodesulfobacteriota bacterium | reverse complement strand
TTCCTCTTCTGAATCAAAAATCCGTGCCGGTCCTTCGTGTATCAGCATGTCCGTCACTACAGCAGCCTGTTTTACAACAGCCCCTTGGGGAGCCAGGTTTCCCTTGAGGATTGCGATGCCGCCCGACGCATGATACGGCTTGCTCAGAGGTCTAATGACTGCTGGATCACGATTTTCTACTCTTGCGAGATTCTCTCCGAGCGTTAATCCGCTCACCGTCATTACCGATTTGTCTAAAAGATTTTTTTTCGAGAGTTCGCTCATGACTGCTTGAACCCCACCGGCGGCGTCAAGATCTTCCATGTGGTGCGGGCCTGCGGGAGACAGGGAACATATATGGGGAACTCGGCCACTCATTTGGTCAAAAACATCTAGATCCAGCTTTATCCCGGCCTCTCTCGCTATTGCGGGGAGATGGAGAACCGTGTTGGTTGAGCAACCCAATGCCATATCGACGGCTATGGCATTTTTGAAAGCCGCTTGAGTAGCTATTTGGCGGGGTCGAATGTCTCGTTCGAGGAGTTCCATGACCTTCATTCCAGCTCTTTTTGCAAGACGCAGGCGGGCCGATGCCACCGCAGGAATGGTTCCGTTTCCCGGCAAACCGAGTCCGATGGCCTCCGTTAAGCAGTTCATGGAATTAGCCGTGAACATTCCGGCACAAGAACCGCATGTCGGGCAGGCAGCTTCCTCCAGTTCCGCCAGCTCCGTCTCTGATAAGGTCCCTGCATTGACTCTGCCAACAGCCTCAAAGACGTCTATAACATCGACTCTCTTGTTTCCATGGAGTCCGCTCAGCATAGGTCCGCCACTGACAATGACAGAGGGAATATCGAGCCTAAGGGCTGCCATTAGCATTCCCGGTACGACTTTGTCGCAATTCGGGATAAAAATCATGGCATCAAAGGGATGAGCCATAGCCATAACTTCCAGCGAGTCGGCTATTAGCTCTCTCGATGCCAAGGAATATTTCATTCCGATATGTCCCATGGCTAAGCCATCGCATACCGCTATTGTAAAGAACTCAAGAGGCGTTCCGCCTCCCATACGAATGCCGGCTTTAACCGCTTGAGAGATGGAATGAAGATGGGAATGCCCTGGAACCACTTCGTTGGCCGAATTTGCTACTCCCACAAGGGGCTGATCCATCTCCTGTCTCGTCAGTCCGAGTGCCGCCATTAGCGATCGGGAGGGTGCACGGAGCACCCCCTTTGTCATGATATTACTCCTCAACAGATTCTCCTCTTTCTTGCTTGTGCACTGCAATCCTTCATCTGAGATCTCTTTCTAACCACAATCTTCATTTCTTTCGGAGAATCACGGGAACCGCGGGTGCATGAATTCTCTCGTAAACAGGGAGTTCTCCCAAGAGAGGGCGGGCGTAATTCTTGAATTCTGTGGTGACGTTGTTATTTCCATCGATGAAAGAATCCGGCATGGATTTTGTCTCTTTCGCAACATCTTCCAGAGGAGCTACGGTGTAGCTCACACTGTAGTCGCCGACTCTTTCAATAACGATGGATCCATCGATGCGATGCCATGCCGCTATCTGTACAGCCCGTTCGCCCACCTCTCGCGCTTCACTGGCATCTACTTCACTAATGCACCCGAGAAACGATCGTTGCAAGTAACCAAACGTATCCGATCGCACCCGCTTGATCTTCAATTTGTTTTGAATGAGATCTTTGAGGGCATCACCCAGGGAGGTGCTGCCGGACAACTGAATATTTCCATGGGAGTCTCGCTCAACACAAGATGTGAGGCCGGCAGCTACAGGCTTACCTTCCTTGTCCTGAATTCCCTCTGAGACGGCTATGACGGCTCTGCCATACTGCCCGTACACGTGATCCACATCCGACAAGAAAGCGTCGTGATCGAAAGAACGCTCCGGCAAATAAATCAAATGGGGTCCATCATCGTTATATTTTCTGGCAAACACAGAGGCTGCTGTGAGAAAACCCGCATGGCGGCCCATTACCACCCCGATGTATACTCCCGGCAAAGATCGATTGTCGAGATTCGCGCCACTAAAAGCTTGAGCAACAAATTTAGCTGCTGATCCATAACCAGGGCAATGGTCTGTAACTCTCAAGTCATTATCGATGGTCTTGGGTATGTGTATCACCCTGAGTTCGTATCCCTCCGATAGAGCGAACCGATTCACTATCCTGCACGTCTCCGCAGAGTCATTACCGCCAACGTAAAAGAAGTAGTGGATGCCATGGGCTTTGCACACTTCAAAAATCCTATGACAATACTCCTCATCCGGCTTTACCCTGGTACTTCTAATGCCCGCTCCCGGAGTCCGTGCAACCTTCTCAAGGTTATGACCTGTGGCCTCCGACAGGTTGACCAGTTGCTCCTCCACAAGACCCTCCACTCCTCGAAAGGCTCCGTAGAATTGGGTGATATGAGGATATTGCCGTGCCTGCAAAACCGCACCAACCAAGGACTGGTTTATCACCGCTGTGGGACCTCCTCCCATGGCTATAATGGCTTTTCCGGTAAGTTTTTCCATCGTCGTGGCTCCTTCGTTATGATCTATTTCATGAATGCGCTGCTTGATTGCTTCTTAATTTCTTGAAACCAGAAAAAACCTGTCTGCTTCCCGCTTAAACGCCTTTCCAAAAGTGTCTTGGAAAAGCAATGTCTTCACCGCTTGTGAATTTTATCCCGTCTGTCAGTGACCCTACAATTTACTCGCTCTGACGGCGCTGTGCAAGTCATGGTAAGTTGCTTTCTATCAACATTCCCTGTAGACTCTTCTGATGGAACCAGGTGATCGAGAAACGAGTTCCGAAGTATTCTTGAAGGCACTGAACGAGATGCCGGCTGCTCGTTTGGAGAGACTCTTCAAATCTCTGTCGCCAAAGGCCGCTGTGGCGCTCATAGATTCTCTCAAAAATCCGGAAATTCTCCTTAACCGCCTGAGAGATCAAGATTTTTTCTATCTTGTAAAGGGAGTAGGAGAAGAAGACGCGCTTCCTCTCCTGGCTTTCGGCACAATAGATCAGCTACTGTATTGCACTGACATTGAATTTTGGAAGAAAGACATCTTGTATCCTCCTCACATTGCAAAATGGATTGAGATATTTTCCAGGCTGGAAATAGACAAGATTGAAGAATTTACGCGGAATATAGACCCGGAGCTTCTGGTTTGCATTCTTCACCCTTTCGTCAAAGTGAAAACGAGGGATGTTGATGCCGATTATCTGGAAGAGCTGGATAGGCTCCCCTCGTTTACTCTGGAAAACATTTTCTTCATCGATTTTTCCCAACCCAATATGGAGAGTGCTCTTAAAATCATTCTTGAATCCCTGTTTATTTCAGATAGTGAATACTACTTTTCGGTAATGCTTTCATTGGCATCCGGCCTTTTTTTGGAAACAGAGGAGGCTGCTCTCCGGTTTCGCAGAGCAAGACTGGCAGAAAAAGGTTTCCCCGCTTTCGACGAAGCCTATGAGATTTACAAAGATCCGGGACCTCTCAGACAAGGTCCTAGCCCTGAGGCGTCCGTCCTCCAATCAGACCGACAGAATTATGAGTATCCCGGTTTGTCATTACCTTATCCTCTACAAAGCATTGATCCCGGCTCCCTGTTTATGAGATGTCTTAATCAGTTGGACGATTCCGCGGAGAGGGACAGAATCTCCCTTGAATTAGCGAATTTGGCTAACAAGATTATGATCGCTGATGGTTTGGACCCGTCGGAGTTGGAAGATCTGCACAGCAGTCTCAGAAAAGCCAGTGGTTATATAAACATAGCTCTGCAGGAAGTCTGCTCGGATTCACTTTCTTTGGCAAAAACGTATCTCCAGGAACATCACATGGAAACCCTTTTTCGCAGAGGATTCCATTCCATCCTGTCGCTTCGAAAAGATGTCATGCGATTTATCCGTAAGTACGAAGGCGGAATAGAGAATCTAGGTCATCCTTTGGCACTTTTGCTCAGAGAACTCCTCAAGAAAAGACCTCTTTTTGCAGCTCAGGTAACGGGAGAATCCAAGTCTCGAGATTTTCTCTCAAAAGCTGAACTCGATCTTGTAAGAAGTTTCCTCAACGAAAATACTGTGGAGGAATCGTGGGAGCACCTGTAGGTGTACTCTTATTATATTTCCATTTCCATCACACTGTGCTTGCCTTTTTTTGTCTCTTCGTTTACTTTCGAGTATCACCTGCCTTGAAACACTACATACATTCTAGGGAGATTACAGATGGCAGATTTTGAGCCTACTATTGTAGCTTTCTGTTGTCATTATTGTGCTTATGGAGCCGCCGATCTGGCAGGAAGCATGCGATTGGAGTACCCAACGAATATTAGAGTCATACGACTTCCCTGCACTGGCAAGGTTACTCCTATATTGTTACTCAGAGCATTTGAAAAGGGAGCCGATGGGGTCTATGTGGCCGGCTGTCTCGAAGGGGATTGTCACTTCATACACGGCAATTTGGTAGCCAAACCCCGAGTCAATTACACGAAGAAACTTATCCAGGAAGTTGGATTGGAACCAGAGCGACTGGAAATGTATAACATGAGTGCAGCTATGGGGCCTCGTTTTGCGGAAGTTGCCCGGGAATTCACGGATAGGATTCAAGGCCTCGGTCCCAGCCCACTGAACAAGAAGTCTCGGTCTGCCCAACAGCAGGCTGCTTGAAGCGTCTGGACTAGGTCCTCAACAGCAAGACTGGAGGCATAATTATGGTTATAGGTGAACGAAAACCGCTTGAAGAAATTTTGAAAATGCTCAATGGACTCAAGAAGGTTCTTGTCCTAGGATGTGGTGGCTGCGTTACTGTTTGTCTCACTGGTGGTGACGATGCTGTTCGCGTTCTGGCGAGCCAAATTAGGATGTCTCGTGACAAAGACGGCAATCCAATCGACACGATTGAGAAGACTGTCGAGCGACAGTGTGATCCCGAATATAATGAACAAGTCAGCGACATCGCCGGACAAGTGGATGCAGTACTTTCGATGGCGTGTGGTGCAGGCGTTCAGTTCATGGCAGAGAGATATATGGGAATCCCTGTTTATCCTGCGCTCAACACCACTTTCGTCGGTGGTTCCCTGAAAGAGGGGTATTATGTAGAGCGGTGTCAGACCTGCGGAGAATGTAAACTCTATTATACCGGAGGTATTTGCCCCATAGCCCGTTGTTCCAAGAGTCTTCTCAACGGGCCGTGCGGTGGCTCAACGAACGGGAAATGCGAAATAGACCCTCAAGTCGATTGTGCGTGGCAACTCATTATTGACCGCCTTAAATCCCTCAATCTCATGGACAGGTATGAAGAAATAATGGCAGTGAATGATTGGAGAACCAACAGAGATGGCGGCCCACGAACCATGGTCAGGGAGGACTTTCAGCGATGACTGGTGAATGCGTAACCGAGAGCAGGCTCGAGAAGATACTCAAGGCGGGACATTTTGCAGTTACTGGTGAATGCGGACCACCAAGAGGTGCCGACGCAGAGGCTATCCGCCGCAAGTGTGCTCTTCTGAAAGATAAGGCTGATGCGTTCAACATTACCGATAACCAAACATCAGTTGTTCGGATGTCTTCCATAGCCTCTTCCATCATTATGATGCAGGAAGGTATGGAACCCATCATGCAGATGGTTTGTCGTGACCGTAACAGGATTGCCATGCAGAGTGACATTCTCGGAGCGGCTGCCCTGGGAGTCAAGAACATGCTGTGCTTGTCGGGTGATCATCAAAGATTCGGAGACCATCCCCAGGCAAAAAACGTCTTCGACATTGATTCCATACAGCTTCTTAGTATGGTCAGAAAAATGCGCGATGAGGGTAAGTTCCTCGGTGGAGACGAGATAAAGTCTCCTCCGAAGCTATTTGTGGGCGCCGCTGCCAATCCTTTTGCCGATCCTTTTGAAATTAGAGCACCGAGATTGGCCAAGAAAATAGCTGCTGGGGCTGAGTTTGTTCAAACACAGTGTATTTTTAATCTTAAGAAATTCTCCGAATGGATGAAACAGGTGGTTGACAGGGGTCTCCATGAAAAGGTTTTCATTTTGGGCGGAGTGACTCCATTCAAGTCGTTTGGTATGGCCAAGTATATGGGCAACAACGTGCCTGGTATGGATGTCCCCGATGATCTCCTGCAACGTATGAAGGGTACACCGAAAGAAAATCAAGCCGAAGAAGGAATTAAAATAGCTGTCGAAACAATTCAGCAATTGAAGGAGATGAAGGGAATCTCCGGGGTTCACATTATGGCCATAGAATGGGAAGAAAAGGTAGGCGAGATTGCTCAAATGGCAGGACTATTGCCAAGACCCTCTCTCTAATAGATTATGGTGACAAATCAAGCGCATTTTAGTCGTTTGATTTGTCACTCCGCCCAATCAATGACAGTTCTTCCTTAATAATCCAAATTCACTACATTTAAAGCATTGCGTTCGATGAATTCTCTGCGAGGTTCTACTTGATCTCCCATGAGAATAGAAAAAATCTCGGTTGCTCTCACCGCATCTTCGATAGTGACCTGGAGAATCTTCCGTTTTTCCGGGTTCATCGTCGTTTCCCACAATTGATCTGCATTCATTTCTCCAAGGCCCTTGTACCGTTGAATTCCCAGTTTCTTCCGTCCATGTTCCATGATTGTATCAACCAGGTCTGAATAGGACTTTGCTTCTTGAATCCCCGTCTCTGTTTGGATGGCAAAGGGAGGCTCCCCAAAGGCCGCCAGCTTTCTCGAAATGGACGCAATTTCTAGAAAAGCCGGGGATTCTACCAGCGCACTATCGATAACCGTCTTCCTTGCCGCTCCGTCTCTCCTTGTCTCAATGTTGAGAGAAAAACGCGATTCTTCCTCATCGGGGGTAATATCGAAATCGATGTATTCAAAATCCGCATAGTGCTCTCTTAATCTATCTCTCACTCTTTCCGCCACGATTGCCAGCTCGTTCTTATCTTTGAGGCTATCCGCTGAGACACCTTCAGATGCAAATTCCTTCAATACTAGTCTTTCGTAGTGCTTGCGTTCGAACACATCGAGCACCTTGTGCATACGCAAGAGATTCTTGACGATGTTCACCAGTAGACGGCCATCAAGATTCCCTTGGTTGTTTTTTACTATCAGATTTTCAAGACCGTGATTAAGAACCACATCGTCAAGTGATCCCTCATCTTTCA
>JAUPKT010000304.1 GCA_030837305.1 Thermodesulfobacteriota bacterium | reverse complement strand
GTTTAAGGAGAAAGGACACCTCAAGGCCAAAGACAAGGAAGGCAAGGAAGTCCTTCTCGCCAAGAACGACTATCCCCACACCGGTAAACTCGTGCTGTGCTCCTCGGAAGGAGAAAAAGGCGACGGCGTCTACCGGCTGATGCCCGGAGTTGCCTTGAGAATGTTTGATGTCCCGATCCTCCTGAGGGTGCGCGGGGAAAACGTTCTCTATTTCAACGTGAAAGACAAAGGCATCGTCACCGTGACGGGATGCTGTCATCCAGGCATTCTCTCACTCTTCTCGTGGGCTCGGAGCAACATCGACGGTTACAAGTCTTACGGATGCTACGGAGGTCTTCACATCTCCCTGTTCGAGAATTGGGATCCAAAGTTTGACGATATCATCAAAGGGGTCAAAGCATTTAATTTCCAGAAGATGGGCTGCAACCACTGCACAGGATGGATTTGGGCGGAAAAGGCCGCAGCTGCAGGCATCCCCATTGTCAAAGGCACGGACAAGTTCAAAGAATATAAGAGACAGTCCACGGTGGCTAAATCCACAAATGTATTCCTCACCAACGGAGATACCGTCTTGTTTTGATTCATGAACCGCAACTGACGGCACATTACCCTGAGGGGTGGATGCTATGCGCCTATCAAGAAGCAAGTGCCACCCCTTCACAGATTCACCTTTTTAGCGAGAAACCAACGATCTTTGAAAAACGCATCAGAAGGGAAAAAGGATGCGCCGGAGGCTTGTCAGATGAATCAAAGTATCGGAAAAGGCGGGCAATTCAGCTACCTGTTCGGTCTCATCTGTTTTGTGCTCGTTTTTTTTGTTTCAGTTGTACTCTGGTACATTTTCATGCATGCGGATGGAATCATAAAGCTGTACACCCCCATGTACGGCTTTTCCCTTGTGGCCATGCTTCTTTGTTCCATCGTGCTGATATGCAACGTATGGAACTATTACCCCTTTTCAGTCACTGCATCCACCTCGACGGCTCGCTTAGGAAGGGGCATTGTCCTCACGGTGGAGTCGGTGTTGCTCACCCTGTTGATAACCTACGGCGTGTTTTGGCACTTCCTGGGGAAATATGCCGTCGCGTACTTCAGTCCTGAATCCATAATCGTTTCCGGTGGGAGCGGGGCGGAACCCTTCGTCGCCAGAGAAAACGCCTCCACAGCCATTATTTACGTGGGAGCGGCGTTCCTGTGGTTGGCACTGACATGGGACCTCGGGTTTGGAAGTTGGCCCTGGCAGGAAAACAGCAGGGGGGTCATTGCATGGTCAAAAACCCTCGTAGTGCTCCTCTTCACAGTCCTGGCCTACGCCGTGCTTTTCCATCCCCACGTCTGCCATCTCTTTTACCCGGCTCAGAATAAGGCGGGTGTTGAACCGTGGTGGGCTTCCTTTGCAGGGACCGGCAGCGCTTTTTTCAGCCTGGGGCTCCTGCTCTGCACTGTTGGCTGGATAACCATATCCCGAATCCTGTGGGAAGGGTACCCCTGGAAATTCTTTGCCAGGAATGAAGAGGGCTCGTTCATAAAAGGATTGGTTGCGTCCATCGGCTGCATTATCCTGGGAGGAATAACGTTTGTCCTACTACTGAAGGTGATGAACATTTATTGGATGGAACCCTTTGAAGGCGGCCAGTACACGGACGCACCGTATTTTCGCTACCTGCATACAGGCGAAATAAGCGGTTTCGTTATCCTGGCCACATTTATCCTCAGCACCTATTTCAATAATTTCCCGAACACCGGCAGCACCTTTATCAACGCCATAGTGCGGACGGTGATAGCAATGCTCGGTGGTTTCGCTTTCTATCTCTTCTACTACTCTGCTGCGAGCACGTTGCTCCTCGGTAAAGTGCCGGGAATCGGTCAGCCGGACGATACACCCCTTGTTTGGACGATCCTCTATCTCGCCATTGTGATGATTCACTGCGAGTTTTTCGAATCGTGGCCATTGGCGAAAAAGGAGAAAGGCTAGGGGAGGGCGAATGGACGAAACTAAGAGATCCTTCTTCAAGAATGCGTTCCTGGAGATTGCCCGGGACACGGTGAGCGCCTTTCAAGAGGGTGTCAACGAAGTAAAGCACCGGGAGGATTCCGAGCAATTCTTCCAATCGTATGAATCCAGCTATGCCCTGACACTGGCATATCCCGACGACATATTGCTGGAGACGGCAAGAATGGCCGGCATAGAGACGGAAGGCCGAGACAAACGCGACATTATGAAAGAGTTGTTCGAGAAGAAAGGGGGCTTTTGAAATAGACCTCAAGGCCCACTTCCGTACCCTATTGGACGGCATGTTCACCAAGGTCTCCTGGGTAGAGGATCTCAGGGAGGAACTCGGCGTGGAGGGCATCAGTCAGGTCTGGGGAGATGACCCGGAGTACTACGTGTGGATTGCCGACACCCCTGGTATCCATCATATCAAGCTCGAGTGGGTCGAGCATGATACGTCCCATCCCGCTCTGATCCGAGGCCTGTTTTCAATACGCTGCTACCCTCTTATCGGGTCAACCCTTGTGGGCAGCTTCTCTCGGGAAGAGCAGCGCATCGTCTCCGGCTCACTCTTCGACGACACCAATACTCCGCGCTACGAAAGCCGCGACGCGATACCAGGAGAATGTTTCGCTGTGGGCACCATGGAGATCCTCCAGGACGTCAGGGGTTCCACAACAATGTTTGTGCTGGAGAGCCTCGATCGGTTTGTTACAAAATCACTCCACGGCATTGCGCACACCCCTGAGAGTTCGACATCCAATGAATCCGATCAGCTCTCAACTGTATTGAGGGATGTTCCCGGATGGTCCCTCTCTCATTCTCTGTTTGATCGACTGGTGAGCATGTTCGCGTACAGCTCCGGCATTCAGCCTTCCCGTGTGGTCCTGGTGGACTCGCCGGGTTTTGAGTACTGGAGTGCCGCAGACAACACAAACTGGCACACCGTAGCCTCTGACTGCGTTGCGGCTCATGCCCTTATAGTGGCTTTTTCAGACCATCAAGGAGACGGAGAAACTGTCAAATCGTTCATCGCGGACCTTAAGGCTGATCAGACTCGTACCATCGTTCTCGATGCCCGATTCCCTCATCATGCGTGTCATGACAGCGGCTGCGAACATGCCCACCACGCGGTAGTCAATCCTCAATGGTGGAGCATCCCTTTGGGCCGTTACAGGTCAAATCTCACCAGTACCTGTGGGTGCGAAGAACATTAGAGACAACAGCGAGTCGGAATCATTATAATCATGCTTTGTGCAGCGCCTCGATGGGGTTGAGCCGTGCAGCCTTCCATGAGGGATGAATTCCGAAGATGACGCCGGACAGGAGAGAACAGACGATGGCAATCGCCACGTATTCGTAGGACACCGAGACAGGCATCTCGGTGAGACGTCCCACCGCCTCGGTGCCCACCAGCCCCACCACCAGGCCTATGATGCCCCCAAAAAGCCCGAGTACCGTGGACTCCACAAGGAATTGGATGAGAATGTCTTTTTCGCGGGCCCCCACTGCCCGTCGAATGCCTATCTCACCAACACGCTCCCGAATGGACAAGAGCATCACTCCCAGTATCCCGACCCCCCCAATAACAATGGAAATAGCGGCCATACTCACGATCAATAACTCGAAGGTACGCGCGGTGGCACTCCTCGTCTCAATCACATCAGCCTGGTTCTGAATCGTAAAATCATCCGGCTTTCCAGCACCCAACCGGTGCCTTTCCCGCAAGACAGCCCGTATCTGCTGTTCCGCATCCCGAATCTGCTCGAATGAGGCCGCCTCAACAAAAATGTGGCTCAAATGAGTAACATTCATCAGACGGTTCATCGCGGTCCTCAGGGGCACGAGAATCTGGTCGTCTTCGTTTTCGCCCGAGATGTTCCCCTTGGCCTGGGTCACCCCTACAACCTTGAAATACACTTTACCGATCTTTATTGACTCTCCCACCGGGTCGCGATCCCCAAAAAGCATCCGAGCCGCAGTGGGTCCCACCACTGCTACCATTGCCATGGCCCGGTCATCATCCTCGTGGAAAAAGGTCCCGGAGCCTGCAGAAATGTTTCGAATAGTCTGCACCGCGGGCACCGTTCCCACGATCCGGGTGCTGTAAGTCACATTCTCAAATTTGACTTGAAGTTTCTTGACGTGAGCAGGCGCAACGTGTCGCACCGCGGGACATTCGTCCGGGATGGCGGCCGCATCTTTCAGCGTGAGGGTCGCCATGATGCCGAGCTGTCCGAGCTGCCCCTTCAGAGATCGAGAAGTGCCGGCTGCAACAACCAGGAGATTGGAGCCCATGGCCTCCACTTGTTTTGTGACATCCTCCTTGGCCCCTTTGCCGATTGCGACCATCACGATTACCGACGCAACGCCTATGGTTACCGCCAGAACGGCAAGGGCCACCC